>JAISLJ010000086.1 GCA_031290955.1 Zoogloeaceae bacterium
GCGACATCCCTCGCCTGGAAGTCATCCACGCGGGGCTGGAATGCGGCCTCCTTGCCCAAAGTCATCCGCATCTCGCCCTACTCTCCTTCGGCCCCGACATTCGCGGCGCGCACGCGCCAGGCGAGCGCGTGGAAATCGCTTCGGTCGAACGCTGCTGGCGACTCCTCACCCGCTTGCTCGACCAACTTTCTGCGCCCGGCCCTGGCGGACAGCAATATCCGCAGACGACGATGCAAAACCCTTTTTGTTCAGGAGGTTTGTAAAGGCTCTTCGGCGCGAAGCGCCGCATTGCCGTCCGCAGGACTGCCGTTTGCAGGACTGGGGCTTTGCAGGATTTGGCATCCGCGTGCCTCGACGGTTTGGCGGATTTCCATCATGGCGGCATCGACACGTTCGGGCTTGCCTTCCACGCCCAGTTCCAGATGGCGGCGTTCCTTGCCGTCAAGTGCGGGGAGCGAGAAGAGGCGCAGGTCGGGGTAGCGCGTCACGATGGCTTCCATGAGGTCCAGAAGAGCGGATTCGTGTGCCGCATCGCCGGTGAGCAGGAAGGCTTTTTCCACCTTGTCCTTGTCCGTGCGGAAGTACGGGCGATAGAACGTATCCAGCGCCCATTCCAGCATGGGATGCGCCATCTGCGGGAAGCCTGGGACGAAGTAATGTTCGCGGATCATGAAACCGGGGACGCCATTGACCGGATTGGGAATGACGCGCGCGCCCACGGGAAAGGCGCCCAGAAGCTTGCGCGCTGCATCCAGCGTGCTCCCCAGTTCCTCGATAAAACGCTTCTTCAGGGCCGCCTCGGCGTCCGGCTGGAGCGCCAGCCCCACGCCCAGCGCCTCTGCGGCGGCTTCCCGGGTGCAATCGTCCGGAGTGTTGCCGATGCCGCCACAGGAAAACACCACTTCGCCCGCCGCAAAGCTCTGCCGGAACGTTTCCACCAACCGCGCGCGCTGGTCGCCCACATATTTGACCCAATCCAGACGCAGGCCCCGCGCCGCCATCAGGGCGGCAATCGCCTCGAAATGCCGGTCCCGACGCTTGCCGGAGAGAATCTCGTCCCCGATGATGACCGCGCCGAACGTCTTGCGGACGGTCCTGCGGACGGCAATGTGCTCCGATGAATCGTCCATGAATTGAATCATTGAATCCTCTCACTCGAAGCGCAGGGCGTGGACATTCTTGACGAGCGCGAGCTGTTCCGCCGCTTCCCCGGTCTTGGTCTGGAATGCGCTCTTTTGCGCGGCGGTGAGGGGAATGGTCGTCGGCACGGCGATAGAGAGCGGATCAACCGCCTGGCCTTTGATACGGAATTCATAGTGGAGATGCGGCCCCGTCGCCCAGCCGGTGCTGCCGACGTAGGCGATGACCTCTCCCTGGCTGACACGCGCCCCTTTTTTGAGTCCGGCCGCGAATGCGTTCAGGTGCGCGTAGGCCGTCTGGTAGCCGCCCCTGTGTGAGAGCAGCACGAAATTGCCATAGCCCCGCTGCGTTCCGACGAATTCCACCACGCCATCGCCGGTGGCCCGCACGCGAGTGCCGGTTGGCGCGCCGTAGTCGATGCCCTTGTGTGCACGCCAGGTCTTGAGAATGGGATGGAAGCGCAGGGCAAAGCCGGAGGTGACGCGGGAGAATTCAAGCGGAGAGCGCAGGAAGGCCCGCCGCAAACTTCCGCCCTCGGCGGTGTAGTAGCCGCTCTTCCCCTCGTGCTCGAAATGGAATGCCTGATAGGTTTTCCCGTTGTTGGTGAATTCCACCGAAAGAACGCGCCCGTTCTGGGTGGGCAGGCCCTGTGAATATTGCAGTTCGTAGACCAGCGAAAAGCGGTCGCCCTGACGCAGGTCGCGGTGGAAATCGATATCGCCGGAGAAGATTTCCACCATCTGCTCGGCGATGGCATCGGGGATGTTGGCGCCGTCGGTCGCGCCAAAGAGGGAGTGGCGAATCTCCGCAGATTTGATGATGCGCCGCGTCTCGAAGACTCGTGTTTCCAGCCGGGCGCTCAGCTTGCCATTCCGGCGCTCCACGAGGGTGACGGTATCGCCGCCGTTCATGGGGAAGATGAGCTGGAGGAGCATGCCCTCCCCGGTGGTGCGGGCGGAAACGGTGCGACCGGGCACCAGTTGCTGGTGCATCGCGCGCGCTTCCGGATTCGTGCGCAGGAACTGCCGCGCCGCCTCGTCCTGGACGCCCAGACGGGAGAGCAGGCGGTCGAGACTATCGCCGCGCACAATGCGTTCCTCGCGCAAAAAAACCTCGTCTTCCAGCGACAGCGTTTCCCGCCCGAAGGAATCGAGCGCCTCGACCACCAGGTTTTGTCCGCCCGGCGGCGGGCCGGGCACGCCAGGGTTCGCGGCTGCGATCATGCCCAGCACACAGACCGCCGCCGCGCCCGCCGCCATCCAGCGCCGCCGCGCCGGAACGCTTGCCCACGCGCGCGCCGTCCCGCTGTTCAGATGTTCGGAGAATCTTCTGAAGTGGTTTAGAATGCTGTGCTTTTTCATGGGATGGATCGTGGGCTGGAGGGAGAAGGTTGTTATTCTAGCAAACAGAATGCGCTTTCTGGCCCCGGAACGGGAGAATTTGCATATGCTGAATCTGGAAGAAAGCCTGCGCCGCCTGAAGCGGGGCTGCGATGAGTTGCTGGTGGAAGCCGAACTCATCGAGAAACTGAAGACGGGCCGTCCCTTGCGGGTCAAGGCGGGCTTTGACCCGACCGCGCCCGACCTGCACCTGGGCCACACGGTGCTCATCAACAAGCTCCAGCACTTCCAGAGCCTGGGGCACACGGTGATTTTCCTGATCGGCGATTTTACGGGCATGATCGGCGACCCAAGCGGCAAGAACGCCACCCGTCCGCCGCTCTCGCGCGAACAGGTGCTGGAAAACGCCCAGACCTACAAGGCGCAGGTCTTCAAGATTCTTGACCCGGAGAAAACGGAAGTCACCTTTAATTCCACATGGTTTGCAAGCCTGGGCGCTGCCGACATGATTCGTCTTGCCGCCTGCCACACGGTCGCCCGCATGCTCGAACGGGATGATTTCGCCAAGCGTTATGCCAGCGAACAGCCCATCGCATTGCACGAATTCCTCTACCCGCTCTGCCAGGGTTACGATTCCGTGGCCTTGCGCGCCGACGTGGAAATGGGCGGCACGGACCAGAAATTCAATCTCCTCGTCGGGCGCGAACTGCAAAAGCACTACGGTCAAGCGCCCCAATGCGTGCTCACCGTGCCATTACTGGAGGGATTGGATGGCGTCAATAAAATGTCCAAATCCCTTGGCAACTATATCGGGATTGATGAGCCGCCAGAGGAAATCTTCGGGAAACTCATGTCCGTCTCCGACACCCTGATGTGGCGTTATTTTGAACTGCTTTCCTTTCGCAGCGAGGCGGAAATCGCGGGTTTTCGGCGTGACGTGGAAAACGGCGCCAATCCCCGCGAGGTCAAGGTAAAACTGGCGCTGGAAATCGTGGCGCGTTTCCACGACGAAGCTGCGGCCAAGGCTGCATTGGCCGATTTTGAAGCGCGTTTCCGGGAAGGCTCCATTCCGGAAAATCTTCCGGAAGTGGAACTCCATGCGGCAGAGGCGGCGGGCATCACAATTGTGCAGGCGCTGAAACAGGCCAACCTGAGCAGCAGCGCATCGGAAGCCATCCGCATGATCGGGCAAGGCGGCGTCAAGGCGGACGGCGCGCGCGTCGACAATCGGGAAACCCGCTTCCCTCCGGGAACCCAGGTGGTCCTGCAAGTCGGCAAACGCAAGTTTGCGCGGGTGCGGGTGGTTTGAAACATGAATACAGGCGCAGTGCGGGCGGGAGAAATCCGCGCAGCAGAAAAGGAAATGGGGAAACTGGGCTGCTTTGTAGCAGGAACGCTTGTGCACACCAGGGAAGGCTTGCGGCCGATCGAGGAAATCAAGGTGGGCGATTATGTGCTGTCCCGTTCGGAACTTGATGGCAACGCCGAGCTTTGCTATCAGCCAGTGACGCGGACGTATCAGTATGATGACCGGGAAGTCTATTTCGTCGGTATGCAGATAATAGATATGCCCAAACTCAAGGCTATGGACGAATATGCCTATATGGTTGTAACGGGGGGGCATCCGATTTGGGTAAATTCTCTTTCTGGTGGAGGAACCGAGCATGAAATCAATGCCTGGATGCGCATCGAAGAACTGTATTTAAAACGCTACAAACCAGACTGGGATATATTCAGTTCCCGCCCTACGGCCACAGTATTCTTGAGTGATGGTCGAAGCGCGATAATCACATTCATTGAACCCCTCTTGCAGACGGAAGACCCGGATGTGGCCATGAATTTTGATGATGATGCGGGTTGGAAGGATGGAGAGCGCTACGGCTCGGCAATCCGGTTCGATCCCAAGGGTGTATTGGGTGCGGGCATCCACAACATCGGCTACGCAAGAAACGGGATTCGTTACGCGATTAGTTGGCAGGCTCGGCAAGAAGGATGGGAACTCGGCGTAGCTCCGCGCTGGTTTGATTCGAATGAACATTACAGCGGCTATGATTGCATGAGCGAAATGTCCCTCTTCAAGCGCACTGGGGGCGCTTTGCCGATGCGGCGGCGGGTTTATAACCTGGAAGTGGCCAATACACACACCTATTTTGTGACCGAGTTTGGGCTTTGGGTACACAATACAAGCATCAGCACACTGGGAACGGCTTGAAATTCGGGCGAAGATGAATCAGGATTGCGGTAACAGACATGCGCAAAAACGAAAAAGCGACGATTCTGATTGCAGGCGAGAAAGTCAGCACGCTTGCGCCAGTCATCGTTTCTGCAAGCCGGGCGACGGACATTCCGGCCTTTTACGCCAAATGGCTCCTGCACCGGCTTGAAAAAGGCTACCTTGTCTGTATCAATCCCTTCAACCAGAAGCCCAGTTATGTTTCCTTTAAAAATACGCGCGTTGTCGTGTTCTGGACGAAGAACCCCGCTCCCTTACTGAAAGCGAGGGTACTGGAGGCATTGGACAATTATAAGTTTCCGGCAAAGGAACACGAGGCGCAAGGACCATTTCTTTCGACGGAAGACAGGCGCGGTATCCACTATTACTTTCAGTACACGCTGAATGATTACCGGGCGGAAGGCTTTGAGCCGCATGTGGCTCCGCTGGAAAAACGCATCAAAACTTTCCGGGAACTTTCCGCAAGGCTGCGTGTGACGCAAGGCGCGGAGCAAATCCATCGCGTCATCTGGCGTTTTGATCCGATGATTCTTGGCCCCGGTCTCACGCCGGAAATCCTGGTTGCCAAGGTGAAGCATATCGGCGACCAGATCAAGGGTTGCACGGATAAACTCGTGTTCAGCTTTCTTGATTTGTACCGCAAGACCAAAAGAAACCTGGGCGCGGCAGCCGTGGAAATAAAGGAGAAAGAACGCCAGGAAATCGTGGAACGGCTGCTCGCTCTCCGGGATCAATGGCAAAGGGAGGATGGATGGCGGCTTACGTTGGCAACCTGCGCGGAAAATGGCGAGTATGCGGGTGTCGAGCATAACCACTGCATTGATGGCGAACTGATCCGCAAGCTCTTTGGCGACGATGCGGAACTGGCAAAATATCTTGGCGAGGAAGCGCAAAAGGAAAGCAAGCGACAAGCCAGGGAAGCCAGAAAATCCGCGCAGTCATCCTTGTTTGGCGAGGAAGCGCCAGGTACGCCAATTGCCAGGGTCGTGCGGATATACAGCAAGGATTCAGGACAACGCGAGGAATGCGGCTGCGAAGTGAGCAAGGACATCGGCAGTTACGATACCTGTCCGCATGGCTGCCTGTATTGCTATGCCAATACTTCGCCGGAGGATGTACAAAAGAATCGCGAAAAACTCAAAGAAACGGACTGGAATGGCGAAAGCCTGCTTCCAAAAGGAGGAATTTCATCCTCAAAAGAATGCGAGCAAGAAGAAAAAATCAATGGGTAAAAAACGCGCGCCCCGCATTTTCATGCGAGGCGCGCGAAGTGGGGATCAATCCTTGCGCCTGGTTTCGATCTTCCCGGTGGATTTCACCCGGTGATCGCCCACGGCCCTGGCCAAGACCAGGATGGATTCATCATCCGTGGCAAGGCCGTGCTCTCGCACCTTGGGCTTCTTGCGCTTGATCCCCTTGGCGTGCGCCTCCCGCACGACCTTTTGGGCCTCCTCTTCGGCTTGGGCTGCGCGTTTTTGCGCTTCCGCGCGGAGTTTGATGTAGGCATCAATCTGCTCGCTGGTCGCGGCAGTGAGCTTGGGAAA
>JAISLJ010000087.1 GCA_031290955.1 Zoogloeaceae bacterium
CAGGGCCGTCCGTGATATTGCCGTCCGCAGGACGACGGAAGAAGGCGAGCGCCACGGCGAGTTCGCGGGTGCGCCGCATGGGCGGCAGGCTGCGCCAGACGCGGTAGCCGTAGGGTTTCCCCAACATGCGCGGGTCGCAGATCATGAGCATGCCGCGATCGGTTTCGGCGCGGATCAGCCGTCCCGCGCCCTGTTTGACGTTGAGGACGGCGCGTGGCAACTGGTATTCCAGAAAGGCATTGCGCCCGGCTTTTTTCATTTCCTCGACGCGGGCGGAAAGCACCGGGTCGTCGGGCGGCGCGAAGGGGAGCTTGTCGATGACTACCAGCGAGAGCGCCTCGCCGCGCACATCCACGCCTTCCCAGAAACTCTGGCTGCCTACCAGGATGCCGTTTCCCGCTGCCCGGAACCGCGCCAGCAATTCGTTCTTGCCCTGCTCGCCTTGCAGGAAGAGCGGGCGTTTGCGGGCGTTCGTCGCCAAATGTTCCGCCAGCAATTCATGAACGCGGCGCATGGCCTTCAGGCTCGTGCACAGGAAGAAGACGCCGCCGGGAGCCGCCTCGACAACGGGCAGGGCCGCTTCGACCACCGCCTGCGTGTACTGGTGGGCATTGGGATCGGGCAGGGCGGGCGGTGCGTACAGGAGGGCTTGCGTGTCGTAATCGAAGGGGCTTTCCCAGGCCTGGGTTTCCGCCGCGAACAGCCCCAGTTCCGCCTGGTAATGGTCGAAACGGCCCTGCACCGCGAGGGTGGCGGACGTGAAAATCCAGGCGCGGGGATGGCCGCCCACCTGTTTCTGGAAAATATCGGCCACCGAAAGCGGCGTGGCATTGACCTGCAAGGATTGCGTGAAGACTTCCCCCCAGCGCACCATGCCGTTGGCGGCATTCGCCGTCGCCCTCCAGGCGGCGAAGCGATCCCGCAGTTCCAGGGCGCGCTGCCAGCAGCGTTCCAGCCCTTCGGAGCGTTGCGCCTGCGTCTCCAGCACCTTGGCCGCCGCCTCCAGTTGCGCGATGAGCGCGGCAAAGGCGGGACAGAACGCCGGTTTTTCCTCCAGTTGCCGCGCCGAAAAACGCCCGCTCTCCATGCCTGCGGCGAGGCGCAGGTCGCGGGCGGCTTTCTCCAGCGCGGGCAGACACTGGCGCAAATCCAGGCAATCCCGCGCCTCGGCGAGACCTTCGATCTTCGCGTCCCGCGCCAGGTCCAGGGCCTGCGCGGTCGAGACGCTCTCGCCGAAAAAGAGGGCGGCGATTTCCGGAATCTGGTGCGCCTCGTCGAAAATAACGGTGTTGCAGGCAGGGAGGAGTTCCGCCGTGCCTTCGTCGCGCAGCATTACGTCGGCAAAGAAGAGGTGATGATTGACCACCACCAGGTCCGCCGCCATCGCCTCGCGGCGGGCGCGCTGCACGTGGCATTCCCGGATGTCCGGGCAATCCTGCCCCAGGCAGTTGTCGCGGGTGGACGTCACCTGCGGCCAGATCGGGGAATTTTCCGGCACATCGCCGCATTCGGCCTTGTCGCCGGTGCGCGTGACGCGGAAAAAGCGCTGGACGCGGACAAGATGCCCCGCCGCTTCCCGGCTGGGAAAGCGCCCTTCCTCCGCCGCGCGGCGCAAGTAATAATGGCAGACGTAGTTGGCGCGGCCTTTCAGGAGCGCGACTTGCGCGGGCACGTTCAGCGCCTGCCGCACCAGGGGCAGATCCTTGTTGTAGAGCTGATCCTGCAAGGTCTTGGTGCCGGTGGAGACGATGGTCTTGCCGCCCGCCATGAGCGCCGGGACAAGATAGGCAAAGGTCTTGCCCGTGCCCGTGCCCGCCTCGGCGATGAGCATGCCCTGCTTCTGGATGGCGGCATGGATGCGCCGGGCCATCTCCACTTGCTGCGGACGCGCCCGGAATCCGGGAATCATCGCGGCAAGCGGGCCTTCCGGGGAAAAGACGCGGGCGAGGGAATCCGTCATGAAAAGAAAGGAATAAATGTGCGCGCCGCATTGTACCCATTTCCGGAGCACAGGCGGACAAGGATTTTCTCTCCCCCGACAGTCCTGGCGGACGGCAATGAAAAACCCTTTCTGCCTGTCGTCATTGCGAGGCGCGTAGCGACGCGGCAATCCACCGGCGTTTGTTTGCGCGATGTCCTCACCGTCCGCGCCGCCGTCTGCCTCTCTCTCCCTCGCGTGGCGGGGGAGAGAGAAGCAGACGAGGCAAGCGCCCACAGAAACGCCCCAAACTTCCAACCCTTCGTCATTGCGAGGGCCGCAGGCCCGTGGCAATCCACATCCACCATTTGGCGCGAACGCGCCCATTTCCATCTCCTCGCTCGCTTGGCGGGCGAGGGTGGCGCGAAGCGCCGGGTGAGAGTGTTCTTCCCTGCGGAGCGTAGCGACGCTCACTTTCCCCACCCTTTTCGTAACGCGACCGCCCAAGGAAAAATATGCGGCGCTTCGCGCCGGAGTGTGGACGTCCTCTCCTGCCCCTGTCGGGGCACCCTCTCCCGCCAAGCGTGGGAGGGAAAGGCAAGTGTCCCAAGTACGGAACGGGTGTGTGGATTGCCGCGTCGCTACGCGCCTCGCACTGACGGGGATTGGGGGGCGGGCGTTTCCTCATTGCGGGCGCGGACAGGCCGGGACAATATCCGTCCGCGAAAAATCGTTGCCCTTGAAGAGCAGGGGCAGGCCATGCACCTTGGCGAGCGCGTAGCTGAACACATCGCCA
>JAISLJ010000088.1 GCA_031290955.1 Zoogloeaceae bacterium
GCGCCGGTGTCGATGCCTTCTTCTTCTAGGTCGTCGAGATGGGCGATCAGGCGGTCAAGCTGGGCGTCCAGGGCGATGAATTCCGGGGTGAGGTTGGCGGCGAACTGCCCCAGATCGACACCCAGCGCCTGTGCCGCCTCGGATGCCTGGCGCATCCCGGCATTGAAGGATGCCAGGCGAGCGCCGGTCTGCGTAAACAGGCGATCCACCTGGTCTGTCGCCAGTTTCCCGGCGGCGGCCATGTCGTTCATGCGGGCGACGACCTGGTTGATTTCCGCCTGGGTTTCGGCGCTGTCGATGGCCTTGGAGAAGGCGTCTTCCAGCACGGCGGCGGTATCCACGCCAGCGGCGGACAGGCGTTCCGTTTCCTTGATGATGGCGTCAAGATGCCCGGCAACCTGGGCGAATTCCTTGCTGGTGGTGTTGGCAAAGCGGGACACGTCGCCGCCCAGTTCCTTTATGGCGTCGCGGGCGGCGGAGAGGCTTTGGGTGGTCTGATCGACCGCCTTGGCGGCAGGGTTGCTCCCGGTTTCCGGGGCGGGGGCGGGATTGTTTCCAGCGGCGGGCGCGGGACGCTCGCCTGGCAGTGCGGACGGCGATCAAGAAGACGATGAATGACACTGGCGCAACGCAGACAGCGGCGTTGCATGCGTTGATCGTCGGTGCTCGCGCCGGGAACGTTGATTCCGCAACGTTCGCCGCGCTGCGTGAGGCAACGGACAAGCGCGGACGCCATGCGGCAGACGGGGTGCCGTCAATTCGGACATTGAAATACTGGCTTGCCGCCGATGACCCCACGCCCCGCGCGGCGCGGCGGCGCGACATGCGCCTGCCGCCCTGGGCGGCGGCATTCCTTTCATTTTACCAGAAGCCGTCGCGCCCGCCGCTGTCCAAGGCCTATGCGGATTTCCTCAATGCCATTGGCGCGGGCGAAATCATCCTTTCCTGCGCGACGCCCAGCATTCATCAGGCGCGGCGGCTCATTGCCAGCATGAATGTCATTGACAAGAATCGCGGACGCGCCACAGGCAGCGCCATGCGGGCGCTGCTGCCCTACACGAAACGCGACTGGGCAGCGTTAAAAAGCAATGATGTGTGGATAGGCGACGGTCACAGCTTCAAGGCCAAGGTGCGGCATCCGGTGCACGGCAAGCCGTTCCAGCCGGAGGTGACGTTTGTCATTGATGGCGCGAGCCGCCGCGTCATCGGCTGGTCGGCGGCCTTGTCCGAATCGACGTTGGCGGTCTCCGATGCCTTGCGCCACGCGCAACAAGTGACAAGGGCCAGGCCGACGATCTATTACTCGGACAACGGCGCGGGCCAGACCGGCAAGACGCTGGATGCCGCTGTTGTCGGCCATCTCGCCCGCCAAGGCATTGAGCATCGCACAGGCATTCCCGGCAACCCGCAGGGGCGCGGCATTATCGAGCGGCTTTGGCAGGTCACGCTGATTCCGCTGGCTTGTCGATATGATAGTTGCGTATGGAAGGGCGCGGACAAGAATTATGTCACCCAGATGGGCAAGAAGATTGTCAGGAAAGATGGCGGCGGCGTCAAGCTGCCCACCTGGGCGCAATTCCTGGATGACGTGCGGGCGACGGTCGACGCCTACAACAGCAGTCATCGCAACCGGAACCTTGAGGGCATGACGCCCGACGAGGCTTATGCTGCGAAGCTCGACCCGGATTCCATCGTGCTCGAACCCGGAACGCCGGAACTTGAATCGCTGTGGATGCCGGAAGCCATTCGGACGCCCCGGCGCGGCAGCATTGAATTATATGGCAACCAGTATTTCAGGCGCGACCTTGTGGAACGCTTGACCGATGGCGAGGAGGTCATTGTCCGCTATGACATCCACAATAAAGACAAGGTGTGGTTGTTCCGCATGGATGGCGTGTATATCGGCGACGCCGATTATGAGGGCAACAAGCGGCATCCGTTCGGCGGGGAGGCTGTGATTGAGCAGCTTCGCGCCAAACGCGCCGCCGGGAAAATCCGCCGCGCCGAGGCGAAGATTGATGAGGCCATCGACGAAGCCCGCCCGATGATTGAAATGCAGCCCGCATCCGCGAACGGCCTCCTGGGCGGTCGGGTCATCGATATGACGGCGATCCGTCAAATGGCGGAAGCGGAAACGGCGTCCGCCATGCAAGAGAAAACCCCTGCTGCGCCAGCGCGACGGCATGATTATGAAGCCTGGCTTACCCTTGACGCTCGCGTCAAGGCGGGCGAGGCGGTATCCGAAGACGACGCTTGGTGGCATCAGGCGTTCCCGGCTTCCGCGAAATACCGGACGGAAGCCAAAAAATGGGCCGAGGAGCATGGAACGCTCGACGGCCCGGATGTTCAATTGCAAAAGGAGAACTGATTATGGCACAAAAACTGGCAACGATCCAGAACATGGACATGGTGCGCTACGCTGTGGATATGCTCGCCACTCGTCACGAGACCCTGCCGGGTCTGGCGGTGCTCTACGGGCCTTCAGGCTACGGAAAAACAACTGCGGCATTGGCGGTTGCCAACAGCACCCGCGCCTATTTCGTACAAATCAAATCGGCCTGGACGCGGAAGGCCTTGCTCGAAAAAATCCTGCTGGAGATGGGGATAAAGCCTCAAGGCAGCGTCGCGGCGTTGCTCGATCAGTGCTGCGAGACGCTGGCGGCAAACGGGCGGATGCTGATTCTTGACGAATTCGACTACTGTCTGCGCCATGACAGCATGATTGAGCTTGTGCGCGACATTTACGAAGGAAGCCAGGCGATGATCCTGCTGGTAGGCGAGGAGGCGATTCCGCAAAAACTGAAGCGATGGGAACGCTTCCATTCGCGTGTGCTCAACTGGCTCCCTGCGCATCCGGTATCAAATGATGACGCCGCCAAGCTGGCGACGATCTATTGCCCGCAGGTTAGGGTCGATGCCGATCTTATCAGGAAACTGGTGGCGGCCTCGGCGGGTTCGGTGCGCCGGGTGAGCGTGAATCTCGCCAATATTCATGAGGCGGCATTGGGCGAAGGCTGGAAATCGGTCGACCTGAAGACGTGGGGAGACCGCCCTTTGTATACAGGTGACGCGCCCAAGCGTCCGACCGGAGGGAAGCGTCATGACCATTTTTAAATGCTGGCTTTCGGCAACTCCAGATGTCTCGCTTGAGGAGCGGACATCATGAACGCCCGGATGAGCAAGGCCGCGCTGCGTCGCGAACAGATGTGGCGGACGTGGCGCGTCCTGCGCATCGTGACGCCGCGCCATCTGGCGGCACACGCCTCAACGGATGATATTCACGTCACAACGGGTCAGGCGCGCAAGTTCATGAACGCGATGGTGCTGGTGGGTCTCGCCAGAAATGCTGGCGCCGATGCGGCGGAAATGACGCCCGCCGCCGTGGATACGCCGCAGACGCCCAGCGCGCGCCAGGGGAGAAGTCAATGACGGATCATGCCGCTGCGCTGGAACTCCTCGTCTCCGCCGTGGCCGCCGACCGGAGCGGCAAGGCGGGCGTGGCGCGAAAGCTGGGCGTCTCGCGCCCGATTCTCGCCCGCGTTCTTTCGGCAAACGACCCGACGCCATTGTCGAAGAAGCTGGCCCGGCGCGTGATCCAGACCTATGGCGTGGTCATCTGCCCGGCCACGGGCGAGGCGGCCTTGATCGAGGATTGCCGCCGCGCCGTCGGCCCCGCGCCTACCCACAACCCAGCCGCCGTGCGCCTTTGGCGGCAATGCCGCGCCTGCCCGTACAAGGGAAGCAAACCGGAAGACCGGGAACGCGCCCTCCCTGGCGGTATCGCCAATTTGAATACAGGAGAATACCAATGAATGCCGTGCGATCGAATACAATAGCATATACGCTTGAGGAAAAAATCCAGCGCGACATCACGCTCACCCCTGAAGAAGCGCGGGAATTGTATGAGCGGGCGATTGATGCCGAGCGCGAACTCAAGCGGATCGGAATTGAGCTTGAATGCCTCTCTCAACAAGCGATGGAGGCTGCGCCATGAATGAACTCCTGCTTGCCTTCCTCGTCGCCGCTTGCAGGGCGTTCGCCTGGTTGGACATCCGAGGGATTCCCCTCTTCGCCACGCTATCACGCCTCATGCTCGCCAATCGGGTGCGCCGGAATCTGACCGTAAGCTGGAAAAGCGCCTGGCGCATCACCGGCGGGAGGCCATGATGACGAACGGCAGACCTTTTACCGATGACGAACGCGAACGCCTTGAGGCGCTCTGGCGGCGCGGCCTCTACATCCAGGACATCATGGCCGAGCTTGGCAGATCGGAGAGTTGCGTAATCCGGCAACTGTCGCGCCTTGGGTTGCGGCGCAA
>JAISLJ010000089.1 GCA_031290955.1 Zoogloeaceae bacterium
CCTCTTCCTGCACGAGCGTCCGCTTCATCTCAAGCCTCCTTGGAATTCCCAGGGAGATACTATGACGACCGGACAACTATCGCGCTACAAAGGTGGACAGATAGGAAGCTCGCTACACACGGCCCGACGGGGGGCTTGTCAACGACCGGGAAGAAGTCCAGAATAGCGCCTTCGCCGGAAAGTCGCCCTTGGCCTTCCGGCATGTGAACGCCAGTGCGCTGGCGCGATTGATCGGCGCGATAGCAAAGCGGTTATGCACCGGATTGCAAATCCGGCTAGACCAGTTCGACTCTGGTTCGCGCCTCCAGCTCCCTCACAAAATCAGTCTTGCAGACAGCAATTTTCGGGGATGCAAGCACCACAAGCGATTGCCGTGTCGCTGCGCGGTCCGCGTCATTATCCTGACACATTGCGACGATAGGGTGTTGTTTCCTTTATCGCATCGCACCGGACATGTCCAGATTCGCGCAACTGATCAGGGCCAGGGCGCTGGCCAGAAACATGAAACGATTGCTCGCGCTCATGTTGTGTATATTGGCGGGCATCTTGCTGGCCTTCCTCTTCAAGGAAACCTGGCTGCTGGTTCTGGTACTGTTCAAGCATACGCCGAATCACAACGGCTACGAGATGATCGAAATTATCGTGACCTGGTTCCTGTATTTTGAATTCATCGCGCTGATTGCAAAGTATTTCGAGTCAAGGTTCCATTTCCCGCTGCGATATTTTATTTACATTGGCATTACGGCAATCATCCGGCTCATCATTGTCGACCATGAAAAACCCATGTCTACGCTGATTTATTCGCTCGCCATTCTCGTGCTGCTGGTTTCTCTCTATATCGCCAACAGCCGTCTGCTCAAGCGGGAATATTGACCGGGAATGCCGCATGCCCTCGCATGGCGCGTGGCGTCAAGGCTTCGACGGGTTGCGGGTTGATCCCGTCGTCACGTTTTGGACGACGGGAGAGGGTCGGGGCGGGCAAAGGCTCTTTCCGCGCCATACCAAGGTGTATTTCCCGCTCCAGATCGGGAATGCGCTGCCCGGCATCTTGTGAGCCAAGCGTGAAAACAACCGTTCAGGCCGCCACGGCTTCGTCCTCGAACACGAGCTTCACTTCGCCGCCCTCGTCCACATCCACCGTGACCTTGCCGCCTTCGGCGAGGCGGCCGAAGAGGAGTTCGTCGGCGAGCGCGGCGCGGATGGTGTCCTGGATCAGGCGCGCCATCGGGCGCGCGCCCATCTGCGGATCAAAACCCTTCGCGGCCAGCATGTCCTTCAATGCCTGTGTAAAGAGCGCCTCCACCTTCTTCTCGTTCAATTGCTCTTCAAGCTGCATCAGGAATTTATCCACCACCCGCAGGATGACTTCCCGATCCAGCGTCCGGAAGGAGACGATGGCATCCAGGCGGTTCCTGAATTCCGGCGTGAAGATGCGCCGGATCTCGATCATCTCGTCGCCCGCCTGCCGCGTCTGGGTAAAGCCCATCGCGGCCTTTTGCAGGTCCGCCGCACCTGCGTTGGTCGTCATGATGATGATGACGTTGCGGAAATCGGCCTTGCGTCCGTTGTTGTCCGTCAGGGTGCCGTGATCCATCACTTGCAGGAGGATGTTGAAGATATCCGGATGCGCCTTCTCGATTTCGTCCAAGAGCAGGACGCAATACGGCGTCTTGGTGACGGCCTCGGTCAGGAGGCCGCCCTGCTCGAAGCCCACATAGCCCGGCGGCGCGCCGATCAGGCGGGAGACGGCGTGGCGCTCCATGTATTCGCTCATGTCGAAGCGCAGCAACTCGATCCCCAGGCAGTGGGCAAGCTGCCGGGCAACCTCGGTCTTGCCGACGCCCGTCGGGCCGGAAAAGAGATAGGCGCCAATCGGGTGCCCAGGATGCCCCAGGCCGGAACGCGCCATCTTGATCGCCTTGGCGAGGATTTCGATGGCGGCATCCTGCCCGAACACCATCGTCTTCAGGTCGCGCTCCAGATTCCGCAGTGTGCCCCGGTCATCGCTGCTCACCTGGCGGGAGGGAATGCGGGCGATGCGGGCGACGATCTCCTCGATATCCACCTTGCCGATCAGCTTCTTCTGCTGTGATTTCGGGAGGATGCGTTGCGCGGCCCCCGCCTCGTCGATGACATCGATGGCCTTGTCCGGCAGATGGCGATCCGTGATGTAGCGGGCGGAAAGCTCCACGGCGGAAGAAAGCGCCGCCGTGGAATACTCAATGCCGTGGTGCGTCTCGAAGCGGGATTTGAGGCCCTTCAGGATTTCCAGCGTCTCGGCCACCGAAGGTTCCGTGACATCGATCTTCTGGAAGCGCCGCGACAAGGCGTGATCCTTCTCGAACACGCCACGGTATTCGGTGTAGGTCGTCGCGCCGATGCAGCGCAACTCCCCTGTGGACAGGGCAGGCTTCAGGAGGTTGGATGCGTCGAGCGTGCCCCCGGAAGCCGCGCCCGCGCCGATCAGCGTGTGGATTTCATCGATGAAGAGCACGGCATCCGGCTTCTCCTTCAATTGCTTCAGGACGGCCTTCAGGCGCTGCTCGAAATCGCCCCGGTACTTCGTGCCCGCAAGGAGCGAACCGATATCCAGCGAATAGACCGTGGCATTGGCCAGGATTTCCGGCGCCTCGCGGTCGACCAGCCGCCGCGCCAACCCTTCGGCAATGGCGGTCTTGCCGACCCCAGCCTCGCCCACCAAGAGGGGATTGTTCTTGCGGCGGCGGCACAGCGTCTGGATGACGCGCTCCAGTTCCTGGTCGCGCCCGATCAACGGGTCGATCTTCCCCTGCTCGGCCAGGTCGTTGAGATTCACGGTAAAACTCTCCAGCGGCCCGGCATGCCCCGGTTGGCCCTCGCCATTCTCGCGCTCGCCATCGGCAAGCGCCTTGGATTGCCCGGCCCGCGTAATGCCGTGCGCAAGATACTGCACCACGTCGACGCGCGAGATGCCCTGCTTTTGCAGGAAAAACACCGCGTGTGAATCCTTCTCGCTCAGGATGGCCACGAGGACATTGGCGCCGTTTACCTCCTTCTTGCCCGCTGACTGCACGTGCAGGATGGCGCGCTGGATCACACGCTGGAAACCCAGAGTCGGCTGGGTGTCGATTTCATGGGCGCCATTTACCATGGGCGTATGCTCGCGGATGTACTCGGAGAGATCTTTCCTGAGCGTCTCCAGGTCGGCCCCACAGGCGCGCAGGGTATTGGCCGCGGAAGGGTTGTCGAGAAGCGCGAGCAGGAGATGCTCCACGGTGATGAATTCGTGCCGGTTCTTCCGTGCCTCCACGAAGGCAAGGTGCAGGCTGACTTCGAGTTCCTGGGCGATCATTGGTCTTCCTCCTCCATGAAGCAGATAAGGGGATGCTGGTGCTGCAAGGCAAAGGCCATGACCTGATCCACCTTGGTCGCCGCGATATCGCGAGGGTAGATTCCGCACAGGCCGCGCCCTTCGTAATGAACTTTCAACATGATGCGCTCCGCGCGTTCCTGTTCCATGGAAAAAAAGTGCTGCAAGACGTAGACGACGAAATCCATGGGCGTGTAGTCATCGTTGAGCAACAAGACCTTGTAGAGCTTGGGCGGTTCCACCCGCGCCCGCTCCGTTTCGAGAACGGACGCGTCCCCGTCGGCATTGTCCTGATGTACATGAGATTTTGTCATGGGGAAGATTTTATACACTCTGAAAGAGAGTGCAATAGCCCCGCACGTTTCCACCCCCAAGCCCCACCCGATTTCCAGCCTCGCAGCCGGGTCTCGCGGACGGGTCTTGCCGCCGGGTCTTGCAGATGGCAATTGTCCTGCGGGCGGCGCATTCCGTGGAACGGCGCGCCTTGCGGGACGCGCTTCCCGCAAGATGGCGGAGGCTCCCTCGCCAATCCATCCAGGGGCCAACACGAACGGGGAAAAAGAAAAAATCTCCCAAACGCCATGCGCTCGCCGCCAAGCCCTCCGCCAAACGGCAAACTCCCTCCGCCAAACGGTGGCACACAACAAGCATTCTCCCTTGCCTGGGTCAAAAAGACTCCTCTGGCATGCGCAAGGTTGACGACCGGGTGCGTTCCCACGGGCCATGAATCCCCTGTATGTCCCCGAATCCGAAAATCAGGGATAATCC
>JAISLJ010000090.1 GCA_031290955.1 Zoogloeaceae bacterium
TCGCGTGAGCGCCAGGCGTCCGCCGCCGTATGCCAATTGCCTACGGGCTACGCCCTCCGGCAATTGGCATACGGCACAAAAAAGCGGACAATTTGAAAATCATGAAAGCGGACAGATTCTAAAGCTCGTAACAGAGGATGAAAACCATGCGTGCGGGAGAATTGCTTCCACCGTGAGACACTGACCGGACATCACTGCCAGGGATTGACAGGTGATCTCCCCGATTGGGCGAAAGGCGTATAATCCACTCCCCATGACTTCCCCTTCCCTTCCGGAGATGGATTCCGCGCCTTCCTCCTTTGCTGACTTGGGGCTTGCGCCCCAGCTTCTGGAGGCGGTGGTCGAATCCGGCTACACGACGCCGACCCCGATCCAGGCCCAGGCCATTCCCCTCGTGCTGGCTGGCCGAGACATCATGGGCGGGGCGCAGACAGGTACCGGCAAGACCGCCGCCTTTGCGCTTCCCATCCTGCATCGTCTTCTGCCCTTTGCCAGCGCCAGCCCTTCCCCGGCGCGGCATCCGGTGCGCGCCCTGATCCTCGCGCCGACGCGCGAACTGGCCTTGCAGGTCTTCGAGGCCGTCCGCACCTACATGAAACATACGCCGCTGCGCGCCGCGTGCGCCTTCGGCGGTGTGGATATCCGGCCCCAGACGGCAGAACTCCGGCGCGGCGTGGAAATCCTGGTGGCAACGCCGGGGCGGCTTCTGGACCATGTGGAGCAAAAAAGCGTGCGCCTGAACGCGGTGCAGGCGCTGGTGCTGGACGAGGCCGATCGCATGCTGGACATGGGTTTCATCCCGGATATCCGGCGCATTCTCGATCTGTTGCCGAAAGCGCGGCAAAGCCTGCTCTTCTCGGCAACGTTTTCCGACGAGATCAAACGCCTGGCCGATTCCATGCTGGCTTCCCCGGTGCTGGTCGAGGTGGCCCGCCGCAACCAGATTTCCGAGACGATCACCCATCGCGTCCATCCCGTCGCCGGGGCGGAAAAACGTGCGCTCCTCATCCACCTCCTGCGCTCCGGCGAAATTGGCCAGTGCATCGTGTTTACCGGCACCCGGCAAGGTTGCTCGCGGCTGGCGCGGGAATTGCAGCGCGCCGGAATCGAGGCAGACGCCATCCACGGCGACAAAAGCCAGACAGAACGCATGAAGACGCTGGAAGCCTTCAAGGCCGGGGCCATGCGCGTGCTGGTGGCGACCGATGTGGCTGCGCGCGGGCTGGATATCGAGGAACTCCCCCATGTTATCAACTACGAATTGCCGCACACGCCTGAAGATTATGTGCATCGCATTGGCCGTACCGGGCGCGCCGGACGGCCCGGCAACGCCATTTCGCTGGTGACAGCGGATGAGATCGCCGATCTTGAGGCCATCGAAAAGCTTATCCACAAGAAGGTTGAGCAAGTGGTCATTCCGGGCTTTGCGCCGGATGCCGCCAATGCGTCGTCCGGCGAGAGCGGCAGGCGCGGCACGGCGCGACCGCCCGCCCGGGAACAGTCCGGACCGCGCGCGCGCAGCGAGACGCGCGCTCGGCGCGACAGCACGATCGCTCCGGATGGTTTTGATTTTTCCAAACCCTACGAACCGCGCGCCCCCATTCCTCCCCCTCCTGGTACTAGTGAAACCCCAACGAAAAAAACAGACAAGGTGGCGGCAGTGCTTCTGGGCGGCGCAGGAAGGAAGGAAAAACCGTAGCCGCAAACAGGATGCGCGCCATTGTCCTGTGTCCTGCGTAAACCCTGCCCGAGCGCCGGAGATGCCTGCCGCTGTCTGCTATACTCAAAGCGTCATTTTTTCATCTGGAGGCAAGGATCATGAAACGGGGATTCATCATCGCGCTTTGTGCGCTGGGGCTTGCGGCCTGTGGCGTCGATACCATGGTGACGACGGCGACCGTCTCCACCATGAAGGCGGAGGAAGGCAAGCAGGCGCAAAAGCACAAGCAGGAAATGGAAAAGCGCATCAACGCTGCCGACGCGCAACTGCAAAAGCAGCGCCAGGAGATGCGCGAGCAGGCAGGCGAGGAAGCGGCAGAAACGCCCTGACCCAAAGTCGGCATGTTTGCCATTGTCCTTTTCGAGCCGCAAATCCCGCCCAATACCGGCAACATCATCCGCCTGTGCGCCAATACCGGCGCGCAATTGCACTTGGTGGAGCCGCTGGGTTTTCGTTTTGAGGATAGGGCCTTGCGGCGGGCCGGGCTGGATTACCACGAATTTGCCACGGTGCGTTGCCACGCCAATTGGAATGCCTGCCAGGAAGCGCTCGCCACGCCGCCCGGTCGCAGCTTCTTCGCCCTGACGACAAAGGGAACACGTTGCTACGCCGATGTTCGCTACGCGCCGGGCGATGTGTTCGTCTTCGGCCCGGAAACACGGGGCCTGCCCGCGCCTCTCCTGGAAGCCTTCCCCGCCCCCCATCGCTTGCGCCTGCCCATGTTGCCGCACAACCGAAGCCTCAATCTCTCCAATGCGGTGGCGGTCACGCTGTTCGAGGCATGGCGGCAGCAGGGATTCCAGGTATAGGCATCTACACGGCAGATATTCTGGGTGCGCGGACATCCTGCGTGCTGGTTTCAAACCCGCTCCTACAGAAGATGGCGGTTCTGCGTAAGGCAACTGCGGGCCGGTAGACCACGCCACGACGAAACGCCTGCCCGCAACAACACGCCCAAGCCCAAAAGCTTCGTCATTGCGAGGAGCGTAGCGACGCGGCAATCCACACCCCTTTTCCTTCGATGAAACGCCTCGCGCGAAGAACCGGCGTGTGGATTGCCACGGCCTGCGGCCCTCGCGTGTCGGCGCGCAATCGTGCGGATGCAATCATGGGCGGGCGAACCCGGTACAATGAACGAATTTTCCACCTTTCTCCTTGCTGACCGATTCCCATGAACCTGGAAAAACGCCGCCGGATCTTTGCGCGCTTGCGCGCCGCCAACCCGCATCCGACGACGGAACTGGAATATCGCACGCCTTTCCAGCTTCTCATCGCCGTCCTGCTTTCCGCGCAGGCAACGGACGTGAGCGTAAACAAGGCCACCCGGACGCTCTTTGCCGTCGCGCCCACGCCGGAGGCCATGCTGGCTCTCGGCGAGGCGGCGCTGGCCGAGCACATCCGCACCATCGGCCTTTACCGAACCAAGGCCAAGAACGCGCTCGCCACCGCCCGCCTCCTCATCGAGCGGCACGGCGGCGCGGTGCCTGAGGATCGCGCCGCCCTGGAAGCCTTGCCCGGCGTGGGCCGCAAGACCGCGAACGTCGTCCTCAACACGGCCTTCGGCCATCCGACCATTGCCGTGGATACCCACATCTTCCGCGTTGCCAACCGCACCGGCCTTGCGCCCGGCGCGAACGTGCGCGCCGTGGAGGATGCGCTTGCCCGATGCGTGCCGCCCGAATTCCGCCAGGACGCGCACCACTGGCTGATCCTGCATGGCCGCTACACCTGCAAGGCGCGCAAGCCGCTTTGTGATCGCTGCGACCTCTTCGACCTGTGCGAGTGGCCCGCCCGGGCGGCTCCGGGGAATTGATATGCGGAGCGCCCCCATCACCGAAGTCGTTGCCGCCGTCCTCTTGCGCGGACGCGAATTCCTGCTCGCCTGCCGTCCGCAGGGCAAGGTCTGCGCCGGATACTGGGAATTCCCCGGCGGCAAGGTGGAAGCCGACGAGAGCGCCCATGCGGCGCTGGTGCGCGAATTGTGGGAGGAACTGGGCATCGCCGTGACCCATGCTTCACCCTGGCTCACCCGGCAGTTCGTGTATCCGCATGCGCATGTCCGCATCCAGTTCTGGCGCGTGACCCAGTGGCGCGGCATCATCGGCGAGACCGGGCCGCTGGAGCCAGCGGCGGTATGCTGGCAGCCGCTCGCCGGGCCGGTGACGGTCGCGCCCGTGCTGCCCGCCAATGTGCCCATCCTGAAAGCGCTGACGCTGCCCGTCGTGATGGCGATCACCCATGCCGAAGCCATCGGCCCGGCAGCGGAGCGCGCCCGACTCCTGCGCGCCCTGGAATACAACGCGAACGGAATCATCCTCCAGTTGCGCGACCGTGGCCTGCCGAGCGCCGGGCGCCGCGCCTGGGCCGAGACCGCGCAGGCATTGTCGGCGCGGCATCACAGCCTTTTTCTCATCAGCGAGGATGGCAACGGCGAAGGCGAAACCCTGGCCCGACAACTGGGCGCATCCGGCGTGCATCTCACCGCCGCCGCGCTTGCCCGATGCGGGGCGCGGCCGGATTTCCCCTGGGCGGGCGCTTCCTGCCACACGCGGGAAGAACTGGAACACGCGGCAAGGCTGGCACTGGATTACGCGCTTCTGGGGCCGATGCTGCCCACGCCGAGCCATCCGGAGCAAGCGGGACTAGGTTGGACGATGTTCGCGCATCTGGTGGAAAACCTGGGGCTGCCGGTCTTCGCCTTGGGCGGACAATCCATCGCCACACTGGAAAAAGCACAAGAGCACGGCGCGCACGGCATCGCCAGCCTGCGCGACCCGCTGTGCCCGCCCGCAACCGATAACCACCACCCGCACGCCCCGGTTTTAAATTGCCGTCTGCAAGACCGTTTTGCGGCGCTGCTTCGGGCGTGTTGCGCGGACGCCCTCCTGTGCGAGCGGCTCGTGGCGGAATTGCTTGCTGCCTATAGCGAAGAAGGGCGTCACTACCATACTCTTGCGCATCTCGATTTCATGCTTGCAGAATTCGACGCGATCCGTGCCGACATCCGTGACCCGGATGCCATGCTCTTCGCGCTCTTCTACCATGACGTGGTGTACATTCCCGGCCGGACGGACAACGAGGCCCAAAGCGCCGAATTCGCCGCCGTCCGCCTGGAACGCCTTGGCCTTTCCCCGCCGGAGATCGGGAAGGTGCGCGACCTGATCCTCGCCACGGCAGGACACATGGGCAGCGACGATCCCGACACGAACCTCTTCCTTGACCTCGATCTCGCTGCCCTGGGCGTCCCGCGCCCGCGTTACCTGGAAATGGCCACGCTGGTGCGCATGGAATACCCTGCCTATGACGAAGCGCACTACACGGCAGGCCGCCTGCATTTTCTCGACGGATTCCTCAGCCGTTCCCGCATCTTCCAGACGCCCCGCTTCCACAGCCGCTACGAAGCCTTGGCCCGCGCCAACCTCGCCTACGAGCGCGACGTGCTGCGGGCGGCAAATCCTGCAAACGGCTTCTGGACAGACGGATGAAATTCCGCCGCACCAACGGCAACAATACCCAACGCACGATCATGACCCCGCCCCGCTCCCGCGCCTTTCCCGAGCGCTTGCATCAGGCATTCCTGTTCGAAGGGATCGGGCTTGTCGTCGTCACGCCCCTTTTCGCCCTGGCAAGCGGACGGCCCGTGTTTTCCTCCGCCGTCCTCCTCCTTCTTCTCTCTGGCATGGCCGTCGGCTGGCACCTTCTTTATTGCCTGGCCTTTGACCGGCTGGAAGGCCGTCTCGCCCACCGCGCCGCCGACCAGCGTTCCTTTCCCCTGCGCCTCCTGCACGCGCTTGGCTTTGAAGGCGGACTCATCCTGCTCACGCTGCCGGTCATCATGTTCTGGACGCAAATGTCGCTCTGGCGCGCCCTGCTGGCGGATGTGGGGCTGGCGCTTGCCTATGCCGGGTATGCCTGCCTCTTCAATCTGGCTTATGATCGCCTCTATCCCATCCCGCAGGATTCCCGATGAACACGCCCGCGACTTCCCCGTCCTTTCCCCTGATCCAGAGCGATGTCGAGCTGCAAGGGCGCAATACCTTGGCGCTTCCCTGCAAGGCGGCCTTCTTCACCGAACTCACGCATCCCGAACAATTGCCACACCTGCGAACCGCCCCGGAAATAGCCAGACGACAACGTTTCGTCCTGGGGGGCGGCTCCAACCTGGTGTTGCCACGGGAATTCCCCGGTCTGGTGATCGCGGTGGCCCTGAAAGGACGGACGCTTGCTGGAAGCGACGACGCGGCGCATTTCGTCACCGCCGCCGCGGGCGAGAACTGGCATGATTTCGTGTTGTGGACGCTGGAAAACGGCATGCCCGGTCTCGAAAACCTGCTTCTGATTCCGGGCAGCGTCGGCGCCGCTCCCATCCAGAACATTGGCGCCTACGGGCTGGAAGTCGGGGACATGTTCGAGGCGCTCGATGCCTACGATTTCCTTGCCGGAAAAATGCGCCGCTTCACGGCAAAGGAATGCGCCTTCGGGTATCGGGAAAGCCTTTTCAAGCGGGAAGGCTGGCATCTGGAAGGGCGCTTTCTCATCACTGCCGTGACCTTCCGTATCCCGAAAAAATGGCAGCCGCGTCCGGGTTATGGCGATCTCATGGCGGAACTCGCGCAATGCGGCATTGCCACGCCCACGCCGGAGCAGATTGCCGAAGCCGTCATGAGGCTGCGCCGCCAGAAACTCCCGGACCCGGCCCATTTGCCCAATGCCGGGAGTTTTTTCCAGAATCCCGTGGTGAGCGCCGAATTCGCGGCGGCCTTGGGAAAGGCGCATCCGGGGCTGCCGCGCTACCCGCAAGCGGATGGTCAGGTCAAGCTTGCTGCGGGCTGGCTCATCGAGCAAGCCGGTTGGAAGGGCCGCAACCTGGGGCCTGTGGGCATGTACGAGCGGCAGGCGCTGATCCTCGTCAACCGGGGCGGCGCGACCCAGGAAGAGGTGCGCGTGCTGTCCCGCGTCATCCGCGAAGCGGTGCTGGCCCGCTTTGGCATCAACCTCATCCCGGAACCCGTATTCTGTGTCCTGCGGACGGCAATTTGCCCCGATGATTCGCCCAAAAACCCTGGGTAAACGCGCTGTGCCAAAAGCACCTTTGAAAAACGGGGATTCCTGGATCGTGCACACAATAATCGACAAACATCGTTTCCTGTTTCTTGTCCTCCTGCTGGCGGCGTTGGCAAATGTCGTCGTCCAGTTTATTCGCATTCCATGTTCGCGCGCAGTTCTTCCCGGTCGAGGAAGGGATAGAGGTCTTCCAGGGGGCTGCTTTCCGGTTGTCCCTGTACGTTGAGGCGGGTCATGACGCGGGGGATGCGGGCTTCGTCCGCCTGCGCGACGAGTTCGCACAGCAAGGGGCCGGGAGTGGTCAGGATGTCGTTCAGATGCGTTTTCAAATCGGCGTGGCGTTCGATGCGCGTGTAGGGAACATCGTAGGCGGCGGCAAGGCGGGAGAGGTCCGGGAGTTTCAGGCCGCTCGTTGCATCCGCGCCGGTCAGGCGTCCGAAATTCGCGCTTTGCGAGGCGCGGATGGAAGCGTAGCCCCGGTTGTTGACCACGAAGCATTTGACGGGCAGGTTTTCGCGGGCCAGGGTGGCGAGTTCCTGTGCGTTCATCTGGAAACCGCCGTCGCCTTCCACGCAGATCGTGCGTCGTCCACCGGAGGCAAGGCATGCGCCAATGGCGGCGGGCAGCCCGAAGCCCATTGACCCTGTGCCGCGATTGTGGAAGCAACGCTGCCCGGCCTTGAGGCGCAGGTTGAGCAAGAACAGTTCAGAAGCAAAGCCGGAACTGCCCGGCGCGATCAAATCCTCGCCAGTGAGCCGTTCGGAGAGGCAATCCGTGAAGGTGTAGAGGCTGATGCCCTGTCGATCATCGGCGTGTTCGGGGCGCAGCAGCGGGTAACGCGCCTTCCATCCGGCAATGCGGGCAAGCCAGTCATCATAGCCGGGCAGTGTCTGCGCTGGGGCCTCATCCAGTGCCGTGTGCAAAGCCTGGAGGAATGCGCCCACATCGGCGACCACCGGCAAGGCAATGGGCATCTCCAGCTTGGCGATTTCGGCAGGATCGATCTCCACCACGATTTTTTGCGCCTGGGGAGCGAAGCGGGCATGGTCGTAGGCCGTCATCGCCATGTCGAGGCGCGCGCCAAGAATGACGAGGCAATCGGCGTTCTGCAAGGTGAAATTGGCGTAACGCGGCGCAATGGAACCGGGCCGTCCGGCATACAGGGGATGATCGTCCGCAATCAAATCCATGCCCAACCAGGTGGGCAACACCGGAATGCGGGTGGTTTCATAAAGACGCTGAAATTCTTGCGCCGCTCCCGCCATGCGGATGCCCGCGCCCGCGATCAAGGCAGGACGGCGGGCGGATTGCAGCAGGGCCAGGGTTTGCCGGGCGGCAGGCAGCAGGTCTGCTGGCGCAGGCCCGGCTCTCACATCATGCCGGGCGCGTGGCAGGGTATCGGGGTCGATTTCCGCTGCCTGCACATCCAGCGGCACATCCAGCCACACCGGGCCGCGTCGGCCAGTGAGGGCGGCGTGTTCCAGATGGTCGAAGGTTTCCGCGACGCTGGCCGGGTCGGTGAGCGTGACGGCAGCCTTGGTAATGGAAGAAACGATGCTGACGATATCGGCCTCCTGCACGCCCCGCATGCGCAGCTTCGTGCCCGCCTTGAGGTCGGCGCTCTTGACCTGACCGGAAAGAAAGAACACCGGCGTGGAATCCAGCCAGGCGCCCAGAACGGCAGTCACTGCGTTGGTCGCGCCGGGGCCGCTGGTGGTGAGGCAGGCGGCGGGACCGGAAAGGTACTTTCCCGCCGCTTCCGCCGCAATCCCCGCCGCCTGCTCGGTCAGACAAAGCACGGGCGTCAAATCAGGGTGCCGCCCCAAGGCGTCATTGAGGTGCATGGCCCCGCCACCCGGAAGGAAAAACACCTGCCGAATGCCGAGATGGGCCAGGCGGTGCATGAGGTAATCAGCGACGCGCATGGGGTTTTAGTCCTTGGTCATTGAGTGTGCCACGCCAAACCGTTCCGCCATTTTGGTGAGGCGCTTGTCGAGTCCATAGTGTAGCGCCCGGCGTGGTCAAGGTGGAGACCAACAAGACCATGTCCACCAACCCGCACCCGAGGCCGTATAGCTTTTCCCGCTCGACAAATGCCATAACCTCATCCAAGCTTGCAGGGACGCAAAAGTGCCATATTGCTCAATGTCCGGGCACGCGCGGGAGGCGTTCCGCACGCGATTTCGGCAATGATTATTGGATGCATCAGCGCGAAATCGAGGACTATCAGTTTCGCCAGCGTATCGTTGCCATTGCGGAAATGTTCCACCCACACCGACGTGTCGATCAACACATTCATGACAAAGCCGCATCCTCGCGGTGGCGCGGCACGTCCTGAATTTCCGGCATTGTGCCGCCCAGCGCGGCGAGGCGTTTGGCCGCCTGGACTCGTATGAAAGTCTTGATGGCCTCCCGGAAAATATCCGACGTGCTCATGCCGGGATCGGCCATCTCAAGGGCTTTTTCATAGAGGACATCATCAATGGTTGTGGTTCGCATGAAAATCTCCGCATCAGAACTGAGGTCATTGTGCATCATCTCTCCCATCGTAACAAGCGGGAAGGCATCCCCCCTGTTCGCCGGGCGGCGCGCAATCTCGCAGAAGTGCAGCGAATTTGTTCGATGTGGTCATTTCAAGTTCCCCTTGACGGAAAGGGTAAGAAAAACATTTTCCGGACACTCAGCTGACAATTGCGCATGGTTCAATTCTCATTCGGATAAGCGTACAGTACGACATCGAACACTGGCCTGCATCGAAATGAAGTTTCTGGGTTTTGTCACCCAAGGCACATGGAAAACGGAAGATGTTTTCGCAAGTAGCAGTATTCAAGACAAGATACCGGAAGTTTTCCGGGTCTGGTTCAAAAGTAGCAATAGCATCAAAATGATAACCATGATGGATGAAATCTGCAAGCGTGTCGCCTGTAAACGCGCCCCCCTTCAATCAGGCGTAAGGGCGGCGGGCAGCAATTCCTCGTCATTGAGGTGCATGGCTCCGCCCCCTGGCAGAAAAAACTCCTGCCGAATGCCCAGACGGGCAAGACGGTGCATGAGGTAATCGGCAACACGCATGGCGTTAGTCCTTGTTGGGGTAGGCGTACAGCACGAGATCAAGCAAGGGGTCATGCTGGCGTATGTACATGCGATAACCAAGATTCCACTCATGAATCATGAGCGGGATGCGCCATAAATGATCAACATGGTGATAAAGACAAATGGCCAAATGCGGGCGATAGCGTGTAATCATGTTTTTGGCTCCCATAAGCGCCCCCGGTTCCGCGCCTTCGATATCCATCTTGATAAGATTGGGGGCAAAAGTTGGCAGAATATCGTCAAGAGAAACACATTGCACGAAGATTGTGGACGTGTTGGGCGTATCTCCCCCGCAAATATGAGAGCCAAAAGTGCTATTTGCATTAAAATGAAGTGCCTTCGTTTGGTTCCACAAAGCACAGGGAAAACGAATGATATTTTCGCAAGACGCAGTATTCAGAACAAGGCGCTTGAAATTTTCAGGGTCTGGCTCGAATACTGCAACGGCATCAAAATTGCAACCTTGAAACATAAAATCGGAGAGCGTATCCCCGATAAATGCGCCGCCGTCAATCATCCGCAATGGCTGCGGCCATGCTGGCAAATCAGCGGGACAGTATCGATCTGTGGTAGAATAATTCTGTACAGGCTCTTCCTGACAATTGGCGCGTACATAGTCCACGAGGCACTGGCGACTTTTCTCGTCAGCAAGAAGCATGTCCAGACGAGAAAGTTCCGGTAGAAAACTCCCATAACATTGCCCGACATTTCCAAAATGGTACAACACAGGATCCTCCATTGCAATATATGAAACTTCACGAGGATGATACGTTATCTTGGCAAAACCACAGGCAGCAATTTTCTGGCGAATTTCCGGGATTTCCGGTAGAAAATTCGGGTTGGAAATTGCAATAAATACTTCATGATGGGCAGGATCGTTCCGGGAACACCAGTCTGAAAGCGTTGACACGGGAATCCCGGCAAGGCATTGTCCCGGTTTGGCTTTAATATCAATGAATCCAGAAATTTTCGCGCCACGCCTTCTCAGTTCAACAGCGGCTTTTCCTCCGGCATCTCCTGCACCATAAATCAGCACAGGCCAAGGGCCAGGTCGCCATGCACAATCTTGCAAAAGAGCGGCGAATTTACTGGATGTAGTCATTTCTGGTCCTTGTCTGGGTAAGCGTACAGCACCAAATCAAATATTGGATCATGCTGTCGTATATAGAACCGATAGTTGAGATTCCATTCATGAATCATGAGCGGAATGCGCCACAAGTGATCGACATGGTGATAAAGGCAAATAGCCAGATACGGACGATGGCGCACAATCATGTTCTTCGCGCCCATGAGCGCCTCCGGTTCCGCGCCTTCGATATCCATCTTGATGAAATTGGGGGCGAAAGTTGGCAGGACATCATCAAGAGAGACACATTGTACGCAGACTGTGTGCGTATCTCCCCCCCCCCGCAAAATATGAGAACCGGGCGTGGCAGTCGCATTGAAACGAAGTTCTCTTGTTTCGTCTCCCAATGCACATGGAAACCGAATGATATTTTCGCAAGATGTGGTATTCCGGACAAGGCGACTGAAATTTTCCGGGTCTGGCTCAAAAGCGGCAGCGGCGTCAAACCGATAACCATTTTGAAACAAGTCAACGAGCGTGTCCCCAGTAAATGCGCCACCATCAATGAAACGCAGGCGATGCGGCAAAGCAGGCAAATCTGCGGGGTGATACTGGTCGTTGGAAGAATAGGAGCGAGTGGATTCTTCCTGACAATTGGCACGTACATATTCCATGAGACACTGTTGACTTTTCTCGTCGGCAAGGATCTCATCCAGACGACCAAGTTCTGGTAAAAAATTTTCGTAGCATTGCCTGGCGTTTTGCAATAGATTGGGGGAACGATTGGGGAGATGCGCTTGCACGAGTGTCCAGAAATGATAAGTACTCCGTGCAAAACCACACTCAGTAATTTGTCGGCGAAGTTCCGGTATCTGCGGTCTGAAAATCTCATTTGAGATGGCAATGAACACTTCATAATCTACTGGATCATGTCGAGCAAGCCAATCCGGGAGCGTAAATATGGGAAGGCCATCAAGAGATTGTCCCGGCTGCGCTTTGGCATCCAGAAACCCAGCAATTTCCGCGCCGCGTGATTTCAGTTCGATCGCAGCTTTCCTTCCGGTATCTCCTGCTCCATAAATCAGCACGGGCCACACGCCGGGTCGCCACCTTGGGGCGGACGGCACGCAATCCTTCAAAAGAGCAGCGAATTTATTGGATGTAGTCATTTCAGTCTTCCTTCAGCCCTGACAACGACAGGAATATGCCCGCCAATGTGCGCATAACGTGCATCCATCCCCTGCTCTCCTGGAAGTACATGCTCCTTGCTGAAATCGCAATGCGCACAGCTTTGGTAGTAAGGGCGTTCATTAAGGTCAGCGATGCGTTCGTGCAATTCTTCTTTCCTGAGAGAAACCCGGTCTTCCGGATAATCGGCGACACCATGTAGATCGATTACGGCCGCGAAATTACAGGGATAATAGGCACCATTGGCAACAACACGACATTCCAGGAAATATGGACAGACCTTCTTGAAATTCTGTAACACGTGAACAGGATATTCGCGTTTCACGAGTGTGGGCACAGGATTCCATACGTTTTGATAGAGCACATGCGCAATACCATATTCCGTAAACCGCGATAGATTATAATTCAAAAGAGATTCCTGCTTTTCATCAAGCACTCCCACATAGGAAGAGATTCGCAGGAATACTCGTTCATGTTGCAATGCCGTCATATTTTCTTCGGTCGTCCGCCAAATACCGTTACTGTGAATAATCACGACACCTACACTGGCTCGATCCAGCAGATGTGCAAGAATACCTGGGAAATCCGGATGCAACAAGGGTTCTCCTCCTTCCAGAATTCCAATACGGATGAAGTCATGTGCCGAGCAGGCAAGATCCATATCCAGAAGGATACGTTCCAGTGGAAAATCCAGTCGCTTTTCTGGGGGGAAATGATTGATGTATTGTATGCAGTGACGGCACTTCAATGTACACCGCGTGTTGACCCTGAAAATCAGTTTATCCGATACCAGTGTTCCCAAGGATGCGCCCGCATTTGGTTTGTGCTGCGTATAGCAGAAACCCTGCTCTGTCTGCCGTGGGCAACGAATCAGCGTGCAACGAGGATTCGGTCCGCAGATGCGCATCTGGGAACCCAGTCCGACGTTATAAGGGCACAGAAGGGAAAATCCTTCCATATGCTCTTGGTAGCCGCGCTCCGTATACTCTTTGGCATCATAGGGCAGAAGGCTCGAAATGCAATGCAGGATCAAGGTTTCTTGCGGGGAAAAATCCCCGGAAAACGGCGGCAACACTGGCACACCGGAAACTTCCTGGATACGTTCCGCTTCCTTGTCCCAAAAGCAGAACTTTTCCTTCGCCATGCTTTCCGAGCACAGATAATTCAGCATCTGCTGCCCAAGATTTCCCGCGCCGCGCAAGATGATACGCGATGTATTTCTGATCGTGGCCAACAAAGCCGAGTGAAAATCGGCATGGCTCACCGGTGCTTGCGCTCCCCGTTTTATTAGTTCCGCATCTATTCTTGCTCTTGTTTTCTCGGCGCAATACGTCCCTTCCACAGAAATGGATTCCCGCGTGTTCCGGAATATGTTTTCGCTACTGGACATCGTTCTTCTCCTGTTCGTGCTCAATGCCCGCCAGAAATTCCAGCGCCTGCCAAAAGCCTGCGCCATGGTCCTTGTGGCCTTGCCAGATTTCCGGGATGAAGCTGATTTCCGGGCGGGTGCGGATTTGCGCCCATGTCGCCTGCCAATCGATATCGCCCGTGCCCATGTCGATGCCTTCGCCATTATTTCCCTTCGCGTCCGCGAGGTGCAGGTGCGCGGTGTGGGGAAGCAGGGTCTGGAGAGCGTCCTGAAACGACAGGCCGAAATGATGGCAGGTCAGGCAGAGGTGGGAAAGGTCAAGGCAATAGCGCAAATGATGCGTTTGCGCTTCCCGTGCCAAATCTTCCGGCATCATGAAGAGATTTTGATGGCGCTGGCCGCCGAAATGCCAAGGGAAAGGCGCCATGTTTTGCGGGATCAGTTCTGCGTGTCCAAAATCGATTTCCGCACAGGCGGCGTAAAAGCGCCGGTAGCCTTCGGCGCGTTCTTCCAGCGGGAGCGGCGCGTCGGCGGAAAAACCGCCGACATTGGCGACGATCAGCACATCTGCCGCCGCCGGGAAAAATTCCGCGATGATCTTCGCAGCATCTGCCACCCGTTGCAGATTGGCAATGGAACGTTGCCGAAGGTTTGGGTCCTGGGCGGCCAGGTCCAGAAGCTCGCTCCCTTCGAAAAGCTCCGGCGCATGGAGGACGAGGCGCGTGGCGGGTGTTTCCTCCAAAAAGGGACGCGGGTCAAGGGCAAGGTCGCGGTAGGAAAGATGGAATTCAAACAAGTCGGGCGCAATGCGCTTGCGATAGCGGCGGAAATCGTGGTAGCGCACCGGCACGCCCCAGCGGATGGGGAAGGAAAAATGGAAAACAGAGGTTTCGGCATCGCGCCCGGTCGCAGCTCCGTCCCCGGCAAGGTCGCTTGCGAAAAGGAAATCACCCGTCCGGAAGGCGCGGCGGGCGGTTTTGCCCAAGAGTTCTGGCAGGCGGTACGGCGGCAGGCCCTGACCAGGGCTGCGAATGGTGAGCGCATCCGTTGCGAACACTTCCCCCTTGGCGATGGCGCGGGCGGCAACGACGCTCTTGCCCAGATTCTCCCGGTTCAGGAGTTCGCCCTGGCTCAATTCGCGCCCGCTTCCATCCGCATTCGTCCGCCAGGGCAAGGCGCGTTCGAGTTGCCGGATGCCTTCCACCAGTGCCCGGAATTCGCGTGGCTCCAGACTGGCAAGATGGTCCGGGCCTTCCATGCCGCGGTCCAGTGTGAGATGCCGTTCGATGATTTTCGCGCCCAGCGCCACCGCGCCCAGACTGATGGCAATGCCCCGCTCGTGTCCCGAATAGCCAACGATGGAATGAATTTCCCGCAGGCGGATGAGGTAGCGCAACTGGATATCGTCCTCTGGCGCGGGATAGGCGCTGTTGCAGTGCAGGAGCGCAAAGGGCACATCCAGTGTGCGCAGCAGCGCGACCGCCTGGCAAATTTCCGGCGCAAAGGACATGCCGGTGGAGAGAAGCAGCGGCAGGCCCAGAGCCGCTGCCTTCCGGATCAACGAAGGATTCACAAGGTCTGCCGAGGCAATCTTGATCGCGGGCGGCGCAAAGGTGGCGAGCAGGTCCACACTCGCTTCATCCCAGGGCGTGGCGAGGTAGAGAAGCTCCTGCTGCGCCACATAGGCGCGCAGCGCGCGGTGTTCCTCCGCGCTCAGTTCCATCCGGGCGAGCAGGTCCTGAATGTATTCCACGCCCAGATCCTCGCTTTCCCCTTCCATGCGCGGGCGATAGAGCATCTGGTGGTTCCGCAGCTGGAATTTCACGCAATCCGCGCCCGCTTCCCGTGCCGCATCCACCAGTTGCCGGGCGCGTTCCAGCGAACCATTGTGATTGTTGCCGATTTCCGCGATGACAAAGACACGATCGCCGCCAACCGGAAAATGGTCGATGTGAAAGCTTGCCGCCGGAGGCATCTCGTTCATGGCAGGTCTCTTGTTCATGCTGGCAGCCCGGAAATCTTGCTGCGCCATGAGGTCACGCCCTGTGGCTCGAAGCGAAAGTCTGTGGTCACGCACCCTTGCGCTTCCACGGCGCGAATGACGGCGCGGCGATGCTGTGGTTCAACATAGAAGAGGAAAAAACCGCCCGCCCCCGCGCCCAGAAGCTTGCCGCCCAGCGCGCCCGCTGCCAGCACCGCATCATGGATACGGTCAAGCTGCGGTGTGCTGGCGGCGGGGAAGAAGGCTTTCTTCAGTCGCCAGGTTTCCTGCAAGGCACGCCCGAAGGCAATCAATTCGCCCCGGATCAAATCATGGTGCATCCGGCGACAAAGCGCGACATTCTGCTGCACCAGGGCGGTTTGCGCGCTCTCCCCGGCGGCGCTCTCTGCCTGCCACTCCTCGCGCAGGACCTCATGCAGACGGTTCGAATCGTGTGTCATGCCAGTATTGACCAGCATCAGGCAGGTTTCCAGTTCATTCTTTGTATGTTCTTCCAGCCGGATTGGGTGCACTCGATTGCCCGCATGCTCGAATTCAATCAGATTCAGGCCGCCGAAGGCCGAAGCGTACTGGTCCTGCCAGCCGCCCGCAACGCCCAGGCACAGGCGTTCCGCCTGGAAGGCAAGCTCGGCAATATCGTAGGTATTCCAGCGATCCTGACGCAGTTCGTTGAAGGCTGCCACCGTTGCCGTCGCCACCGCAGAGGAGCCGCCCAGCCCGGAACCAACAGGGAAATCCGAACGCAAATAGAGATCGAAGCCACCGGTCGGCGCGAGCACGGCGATTACCGTGGCTACCAATCCTTTCTCCGGCGCTGCCTGCAAGGCAGCGAGCGAAGGGTAATCCTCTTCCCGGTCGATATCCTGCGAAAAAATGCGGATGCGCGCATCCGCACGGGGAATCAGGGTGACGTGCGCGTAGAGCGCCACCGTGCAACTCAGGACGGCGGCGGCATGGTCGATGAAGAACTGCGTGAGGTCCGAACCGCCGCCGCAGAAGCTCATGCGCACCGGGGCGCGGGCGCGGGCGAGCACCGGCGATTCGGCGCGCGCGGACATGGCGCGGGTATGGATTTCGCGGATGCGCCCCTGCGCATCCAGCGCGGGAATGGCGTGGTAGCCCAGATCGAAAATCTTGAGCAATTTTTCCCGTGGAGCATCCGCTTCCACGGCGTGGAAAGCGCGGTTCATGCAGGCGCTCACCGGGCGATCCGAATCATGGTGTTTCAGGAAATAACGGCGCAGGTCGCCATTGGTGACGACACCCTCCAGACGACCTTCCGCATCCACCACGAAAGCGATTTGCAAGCCGCCGGATTCCATGCAGGCAATGGCCTCCCGAATGGGGCGATCCTTGTGGACACAGAGAGTTTCAGGCGTCATGGCTTTGCGGGCAGAGCGTTTTTTGCGCGGTTTTCTTGCGGAAGGCCGCCAAGGATTCCGGTGTGCCAATGTCGATCAGGGTTCCGGAGTATGCCACACTTCGCAGGCTTTGGCGCTGGATCAGCAGGGGCAGCAGGTCTTGCTCCAGCGAACAGGGGTCCTGCGGACGGCAATTATCCTGCGGACGGCAATGACTCTGATGGAGGTCATGTTCCAGCGAACAGGGGCGCGGCACAAGGCCGGAAAATGCTGTGCGGGAAAAGGCATAGGCACCGCCATTGACCAGGCCGGGGCCGGAAACGCCCTTTTCGAAAAGCTGAAGCACCCGCCCATCCGCGTCACAAAAAACACTGCCAAAGCGCGCGCGATCCGCTACCCGCACAGCGAGCAGGGTGGCCTCGGCAGCGGATGGGGAAGTAGAGCACATCCAGAGTTGCCGCCAGGCTTCCGCTTCCAGAAAGGTATCGGCGTTTGCAACCAGATAACGATCCGGCGGCGCATGCCGTTGCAGGGCATGCAATAACGCGCCGCCCGTGCCCAGCGGCTCGGCTTCGACAACGATCTCCAGCGCGACACCGGAACGGGCCGTCAATTCCTCGCGCAAGGCCAGCAATTGATCCGCCCGATACCCCGCGCACAATACCGCTTCCCGAACTCCTGCCCGGAAAAGTTCCTGCAATAGCAGGGCAAGAAAGGGCTGCCCGTGAATTTCCACAACAGCCTTTTGCGTCTCCCGGATCACGCTGCGCAAGCGCGTTCCCTGTCCGCCGCAAAGAATGTAGGCGAAGGGATTTTGCGCGGCGCTCATGGCTTGCCGATACGGACTTCATCAATCCAGACAAAGCTGGGGTATCCCGTCTTGAGTCCAGCCAGATCGTTTTTGATTTCTTCTGCGTAGAGCAACGGGGTAATGACGATTAAAGTATCGTCAGGAAGATGGCGCAGGCCTGCTTCGGGAGACTGGATCACGCAGCCCGCAAGGCGTTTTCCCTGCTTGCGCGGATCGCGGTCAACAATGGCCTCGATTTTTGTTTCGTTCCAGACAGGGGCTGCCAACAGCCATTGTGTCCGCGCTCCCGCGCCCCACAACGCCACGGATTTGCCCCTGATTTTTTCGGAAAATTCATACATGCGCTGCTGTGATTCCAGAATGTATGTGGAAAGAATCTGTTTCAGGCGAGTTTTGTCTTTCTGGCAACAGGAAGAGGATGTCCCCCCCCCGCAAGTCAGAAGGACGCCAAGGACGTTATATTGATTTTTGTAAACATCTGTCACAGTAAACCCGTGAGACGCACAAAGAATTTCCATATGAGTGATATCAAAATGATTGATGTGTTCCTGATTGATCTCCTGAAAAGGCAATGTATCCTTTCCGTTGTGATAACGGGCGGCATTCGGAACTTCAACATAGATTTTCCCGCCGGGCGCAAGCAGTTTACGCAATGCGCAAAAAGCGCCATGCGTATCCAGCACATGCTCCAGAACCTGGGTACTGATGATGAAATCGTACTTTTCCGATTCTGATGGAAGATTGTCGAAATGTCCTTGCCAGGCGGAAAAACCGAGTGTCTTGATCTGTTCAACACAGCAAGCGGAAGGATCAATTCCGGAAAGCGAAGAAAATCCCCGTCGCGCAAGCGCCTTCAGCAATCCGCCTTGCGCGCAGCCAATGTCGATAATCCGGGCGTCTTTTGCGCCAATGCGCGCCGCCAGCCAATTGACGCTTTCCTCAAGGCGGCGCGCATCGTCTTCCTTGACGCCGCTTCCCGTTCCATCCGGAGTTTCATAGGCGGCAAAATTGGTGTAATAGCGGTCATAATCTGCCTGGGTTCCCGATGTGTCGGCATATGCCATGCCGCAATCGAGGCAGGAAACAATATCGCTTTCGGCGGGCAGGGGAAATCCCTCCGGCACGGCATAACGCATGGTGGTGAGAATTTCCGCCTGCCGCTTGCCGCACACCGGACAGGGGCGCAGCGCCGTTTTTTCGGTGCTCATGGGGGGATTCCTTTCATCCAATCCAGTGTGCGCAAAATGGCGTCATCGATGTTGATCCGGACTTCCAGCCCCAGTTCTTCCCGCGCCCGGCGGATGTCGGGGACATAGCGCGGCGGCAGGCCAAGGCGGGGCGGGTCGCGGAACTGGATGGGGACAGCGATGCCCGCAATTTTCCGGACGCGCGCGGCGAATTCGGCGATGGAAAGAAATGCGTCGGAACCGACATTGTAGGGGCGGGCGGGCGTCCCCCGCGCCAGAATCGTCAAGAACCAGATCATGAGGTCGGCCATGTGGAGCCAGGAACGCACCGCGCATCCATCGCTCTCCACGCGGATGGGGCCGCCCTGCGTGGCATCGCGCAAAAAATTGCCCGCCGCGAAATGGGCGTCCAGCGGCAGATGCGGGCCAATGAAGGCAAAGCAGCGGGCAATGACGCAGGGAATGCCTTGCTCCCGCGTCGCAACCGCGCACAAAAGTTCCGCCAGACGCTTGCCTTCGCCATAGGCGGAAGCCGGGTCAAGCGGATCGGGGCCATGCGGATGCGCCTCCGGGATGCGCGGCAATTCCGGAGGCTGCGGGCCGTAGACCGCGCCGGAACTGATGAACAGCAGGCGTTCGCAGCGCGATTGGGCGGCAAATTGCAGCACGCGCCGGGTTCCATCGACAAGCGTCGCCAGCATTTCCTGCGCTTCTGTAGGTTTGCTGGAAGTGGCGGCGGCATGGAGAACATGGCTGAATTCGCCCGGCGGAAACGCGAACGTGCGCACATCGCCTTCCTGCCAGTCAAACATGGAATTGGCGGCCAGATGCGGCGCTTTTTGGACAAAGGCACGTGGATCACGGCTGAGGATTGTAACGTTGAGGCCAAGGCCGAAATGCCGCTGCGCATGCGCCAGGGTTTCCAGGAGCCAAAGCCCGAAAAAGCCGGTGCCGCCCGCAAGGAAGAGCCGCGCCCCCGCAAGCGCGGGCCACAGGCGCTGCGTGTGCCGCAGGATGTGTTCGAGATCGGCGGCGGGAAGCGGGGCAGCAAGGGCCATGTGCGCGACGAAAAATGAAAGCCAAGATTGTAACCGATTCGTAATCAGAGGTTCCTACTGTTTTCTGCCCCGCATCGCCAAGGGCCGGGGCATTGTTCCCGGATTTGCGCCACCGTTATTGCGGTGTTTCCCCGTTTTCTCGCTGCCGGAGCAATGGTTGGCGGATGCGCGTCTCGAAATGGCGGGGGGCGACGTATTGCAGGATTTCCTTTCCCTTGGCGTCCTGCACGAGATCCAGCCCTTTTGCGGGATAGAGATAATGCGTGAGGGTTTCCGTCGCCCGGATTTTTTCCGCAGGTTCGCCAAAACGTTGCAGGATCATGGCATCATCCAGACTTGCGGCGGGAATAAAACTGATGGCGCGGATCACCGCCGTCTCCGCCTGCGCCCGGTCGGCGGAAGTCAGGCTGACGCGGAGCGCGCCGCTTTCCAGGAACGCGGATTTCGGGGAACGCTTGCGCATGCCTTCCAGAATTGCCCCGCTGACATCCAGAGTGAGGATCAGGCGTCCCTGAATCTTGCCGAGCATGATCTGCGCGTAATAGGCTTCCAGATTCCCCGCTTCGCCCTGCGTAGCGAGGATGGCGATTTCCACATCCTCCCCCAGATGCCGCCGCGCCTCCGCCAGGGTGCTGACGCCGGGTTGCAGCCCGAAGACCCGGCTTTGTCCGGCGGCATCCACTTCGATCTGCCAAGGCATCTTGTTGCCCTCCGCCCCCACCTCCACGGGCTGTGGCACGGGAAAAAGCGAGACGATGAGCAGCAACAGCAATGTGACGCCAACGGCGATGAGAAAATTTTTCATGGCGGCAAAGAAAATGGGCAGTGGCCCGTATTCTGCCACAAGCGCCCGCCGCAAAGCCCGGAAATACCCGGAAATCCGCCCGCGCCCCGCCGTCGCCTTCCACAGGCGCAGCGATGTGGGCTACCATTGCGCCTCCTGGTTCCCGCCTTTCCACTTTTCCACGCATGGCCCGCCCGCCTCTCCTCGTCCTGAACAAGGCGCACTACCCGGTTACGGTGCTGGGCCACGGCAGGCGCGTCGGTCTCTGGCTGCAAGGGTGCAGCATCCGCTGCCGGAACTGCGTCTCGCAGGATACCTGGGACGCGGCTCGCGGCGTGCCCACACGGGTGGAGGAAATCCTCGCCTGGTGCCGGAGCAAGGTCCGGGAGGGACTGGATGGCATCACCATTTCCGGCGGCGAACCCTTCGACCAGCCCGCCGCGCTCGCCGCCCTGCTGACGGCCCTCCAACGCTGGCGTGCCCGCGCGCATTTGCCGCTCGATTTCCTCTGCTACAGCGGCTATCCCCTGAAGACGCTGGAGGCGCGCCACGCGGCGATTCTCGGCAAGCTGGATGTCCTGATCCCGGAACCCTACGCGGATGCCTTGCCGCAAGGCGGCCCCTGGCGCGGTTCCGCCAACCAGCCCCTGTGCCTCCTCACGCCGCTGGCAAAAAGGCGCTACGCCAATCTCCCGGAAAGCCTGCCCAAGACCATGCAGATTTCCCAGGAAGACGGCAAGCTCTGGATGATCGGCATCCCCGCCCGCGGCGACATGGCCGCGCTCGAAACCCTGTGCGCCCAACGCGGCCTGCAACTCGACGCCATTTCCTGGCGCTAGTAGTCAGTCAAGCTGAAACACAAGGATACAGCCGGGCGAGTTTTCGCCGGGCCTGCTGTGTGGAAAAATGCCACTGTTACGAGCTTTTGAATCTGTCCGCTTTCATGATTTTCAAATTGTCCGCTTTTTTGTGCCGTATGCCAATTGCCGGAGGGCGTAGCCCGTAGGCAATTGGCATGCGGCGGCGGACG
>JAISLJ010000091.1 GCA_031290955.1 Zoogloeaceae bacterium
TGGTGCGAAACTCCAGATTGAATCTCGTCACCAAGATACAAGAATGGGATTATTTTCACGGTATCGCTGCGATCAAGCGTCTGCAAAGTTTCTTCCACGGCACGCTGGTCGCGCAGGGCGCATTTTCCGCTGGCGGATCGCATTGGAGGTCACCAACAATGCCGCCTCCATGTTCAGTCAGGCTTCCGACGCATACCGATACATGAGCCTGAGCGGCTATCTCTTTATTCCCCTGCGCTGATCCGGCGAGGGCAAGCAAAGGTGTGCCAACAAGGGATGTGGAGCAGCGACAGGCGTTGCTTTCCGGCTTCCGTGCTCTGTCCAAAAGCGGCGCGAAGCACTACAATAGCGCCATTTTGAACCCTTGACCGCTGGAAGGCCCGGATGGGCATCTGGTGGTCGTTTTTTGCTTCAGGAGCATCATGAGCCAAAAGACCCCTCTGACCGTTGTCGGCGCAGAAAAGTTGCGCGCGGAATTGCAGCGCCTGAAAACCGTGGAGCGTCCCGCCGTGGTCGCCGCCATCGCCGAAGCCCGCTCGCACGGCGACCTTTCGGAGAACGCCGAATACGACGCCGCCAAGGAGCGCCAGGGGTTTATCGAAGGCCGCATCAAGGAAGTCGAGGGCAAGCTCGCCCACGCCCAGATTATCGATCCCAAGGCGCTGGACGCCGATGGTCGCTGCGTCTTCGGCGCGACCGTGGACATGGAAGACCAGGATTCCGGCGAGCGCATCACCTACCAGATCGTTGGCGAGGACGAGGCCGATATCCGGCAGGGCAAGATTTCCGTCAGCGCCCCCATCGCCCGCGCCCTGATCGGAAAATACGCGGGCGACATCGCTCAGGTGCAGGCGCCGGGCGGGATACGGGAATACGAGATTCTGGAAGTGCGCTACGAGTGACGCAAGGCCCGCGCAACCCGCCAAGCAATAAAAAGCCGCACAGAAACCGCTGGCAAGATTCAAGGAAGAAGCCGAATGCCTTGGCGTATCTTACAAATTGCACCAACACGGGACGAGGCGGAAATCCGCCGGGCCTATGCGCGCCTCCTGAAAACGCGCCAGCACGAAAACGACGCCGATTTTTTCCGGAATGTGCGGGCAGCCTATGAATGCGCGCTGGAAGATGTGCGTTGGGCGGCGGAAAACCAACCGGGCGGCGGCGACGATGGTACTTCCATCGCCCCGGAGATTCCCGCATCTTCCGCGCCGCCTGTCCTGATTGAAGCGGCTGCGCCAGAAACGTCTGCGGAGTGGCAAGATACTGAAATTTCTTGCGTGGAAAAACAGGCGGAACAGGCTTTTGCCGATCTGGAAGGCATCGAAAGAGCGCTGGATTTTTCCTGCTTGCCGCATTGGCGGAAAACCGGCAGGAAAATCCGTCAGACCCTCCTCAAAAAATATCCTGATCGGGCCTTCCAATGCCCGGCGGTTGCCCTGACGCACTGGCAGCGGCTGCGCGCTTCCGATCTCCTGCAAAGCCTGGACTACCGGGAACAGATTTCCGAACGCCTGGCCGCCATTCTTGCCAATAACTGGCCTCATAGCCGCGCCATTTGGCTGCAAGCGCGCGATTTCCTGAATTGGCATCCTCCCGTATTCAGCGATTACAGCCCATACGGGCAGGCATTGCATTTTTTGTTTGATCGAGAGCGTGAATGGCAAAATCCCGCGCAGAAAAACAGGGCGCTTTCCCATGACCAATCAATTCCCAGGATGTGGTTTTTCATGATGGCGCTCATGATCGTCAGTGGCTTTTTGAAAATAACCTCGCATCCCACCTCTTCGGCACGAGGGCCGGGAAATCCAGTCTTTCAACAGCAGGGCGCATCGGAAGCAGCGCCGCTAGTCGCCACCGCGATGTTGCAAGACGAGATCAAAAGGGGGAACGCGAAAGAAATACGATCCTGGATCAAATTATTCCACTCGGACCAGGAGAAAAAGGATAGTGCCATGTTGGCATATGCCGTAAAATCCGCAATGAAAGCGGAACACGGGAAACTTGATCCGGCGCGTTTGTCCATCATGACGATATTGATGGAAGAAGGATTTTCAGAAAAAGTCCCGCTTGCGCCAGACGGGGATTCTGCCCTGGATATGGCCTTGCGCCACAAGGACGATCAATTGCTGAAAGCGCTCCTTGAAGGCGGTCTCTCGCCTGATGCCGTTTCCGCTGATGGGCAGGCCATCATATTCGAGGCCATCGAAACGGGAAGACTGGATCTGCTTGCCCTCGTGTGCGCGCATGGCGCAAACTTGAACCTGCGCAACGCAAAAGGCCAGACGCCGCTTGCTGTCGCTGCATGCCGAAAAAATAAAATGATCGTGGATTTCCTTCTTGCACAAGGCGTTGAAACTGCGGGAATCGATCTTTCCGGAAAAAATTGCGAACCCATTGACCGCATGCGTCTTCGGCGCGCCCGATGAAATCCTGACGATTCGCTACGAGTTGGGCGGTTTTTTGTCCTCTGCCTTTCTGTCTCTGTTAGACTCTGCGCATTTCCTGTCATCCTGAAGCGGCAGTGATGCTGGCGCTTCAGGATTATGATGAAGCTGTTTGCATGGATTACATTGATCTTCCCCAATTGCTTTCCGCAGCGGGCGAGGTGCGGCTGCCGGGCTCCAAGAGCATTTCCAACCGGGTGTTGCTCCTGGCTGCGCTTGCCGAAGGAGCGACCGAAATTCACAATCTCCTGGCTTCCGACGATACAGCACGGATGCTGGAAGCCCTGGAGACGCTGGGCGTGCGCAGCGAATCCCTGTCCGGGGGCTGCCTGCGCGTGCAGGGCGTGGGCGGCGCGTTTCCCAACCCGCGGGCGGAATTGTTTCTGGGGAATGCCGGAACCGCTTTCCGCTCGCTCACGGCAACGCTGGCACTGACGGGCGGGGCGTACACGCTTCGTGGCGTGCCTCGCATGCACGAGCGGCCGATTGGCGACCTGGTGGATGCCTTGCGGCAACTGGGCGCGCAAATTGAATATCTGGAGAAGGAAGGCTTCCCGCCGCTGCGCCTGTCGCCCGCGCGCATCCGGCCCGGCGGCGCGGGCCGCAATGTGCTGCACAACGTGGTGCAGATACGTGGCGACGTTTCCAGCCAGTTCTTGACCGGCCTCCTGCTCGCGCTGCCGCTCACCGGTGTGGAAACGACGATTGCGGTCGAAGGCGAGCTGATTTCCCGGCCCTATGTCGACATCACGCTCGCGCTCATGGCCCGCTTCGGCGTTGCTGTCGCGCGGCAGGGCTGGCAAAGTTTCACCCTGCCAGCGGGGGCGCGTTACCGGACGCCAGGGACATTTCACGTGGAAGGCGACGCCTCCTCCGCTTCCTATTTCCTCGCCCTGGGCGCAATCGCCGCTGCGCCTGCCGCGCCCGTGCGCGTCACGGGTGTGGGACGCGCATCCATCCAGGGCGACGTGCGCTTTGCCGATGCCTTGCGGGAAATGGGCGCGAAGGTGGAACTCGGCGACACCTGGATGCAGGTCTGCGCTCCCGCCGCAGGGTTGCGCGGCATTGCGCTCGATTGCAACCACATTCCCGACGCCGCCATGACGCTCGCGGTGGTCGCGCTCTTCGCCCAGGGAGAAACCCGGCTGACCAACATCGCAAGCTGGCGGGTGAAGGAGACCGACCGCATCGCCGCGATGCAACGCGAACTCGAAAAGCTCGGCGCGCAAGTCCGGGCAGAACGCGACGCCATCGCCATCCTGCCGCCGAAAAGCGCGGCACATTTCAAACCGGCGATCATTGATACCTATGACGACCATCGCATGGCCATGTGCTTTTCGCTTGCCGCCTTTGGCGCGCCGCTGCGCATCAATGATCCGGCCTGCACCGCGAAGACCTTTCCCGATTACTTTGCGCATTTCCTGCGTCTTGTGCGTCCCGCGCCGGTCATCGCCATCGACGGGCCGACGGCTTCCGGCAAGGGCACGGTCTCCACGCGGGTGGCCCAGGCGCTCGGCTTCCACAGCCTCGATTCCGGCGCGCTCTACCGGCTCACCGCGCTTGCCGCGCGGGAGGCGGGCGTGGATTGGGCGGACGAGGCTGGCGTGGCCGGGATCGCCGCCGGGCTGGATGTTCGCTTCCAGGAAGAAGGAATCTTTCTGGCGGGGCGGGAGGTTGGCGACCTGTTGCGCACGGAGGCCATCGCGGCTGGAGCTTCCCGGGTCGCCGCCCTGCCCGCCGTGCGCGCGGCGCTGCTCTTCCGCCAGCGGGCGTTTCGCCGCGCGCCCGGATTGGTTGGCGACGGGCGCGACATGGGGAGCGTTGTCTTCCCGGACGCGCCACTGAAAGTCTTCCTCACCGCCAGCGCCGAAGTCCGCGCCGAACGGCGTTGGCAACAGCTCGCGGAACGCGGCGAAGCAGCCGACCGCGCCGCCATCCTCGCAGACCTGAAAGCGCGGGACGAACGCGACCAAACCCGCGCCATCGCGCCGCTTCGCCCGGAACCCGACGCCCGCCACCTGGACACGGATCACCTCGACATCGCCGCCGCAACCGGACAAATCCTGGCGTGGTATGCGGAAATCCGCCCGCAAAGGGATTGAAACAACATTTGCGCAATCGGACGTCGCATCCGGGCGCGTACCGGAGACGCGGCGGAAAATTCCAGTATCATCCACCGCTTTGCTCTCAACCTGCTGCGCCATGACGCCACATGCGCGCGCAGCAGCAAACGAAAGCGCTTTCGCGCTTCCTGCAACGATGACGATCGCGCATCCATCCTCGCGTGGAAACGCTTCTCCAGCAGGAAAATCCAATAAATGAAAAGAGAATATAGGGCGATTGCCCTGAAAAGGACATCTTCCGCTCTTGCAAGAATTCTTTTCCTGTGTGTATAATCCGCGTTTTTCGGGGGCGGCCCTTTTGTTGGGCGGCCCGTTTTGCTTCAATCCGCCGTCGGCCAATCGTAGCCGATGTTGAGGAGAATAAACATGAGTCTGGGCCTTGTTGGTCGCAAGGTGGGCATGACTCGCATCTTTGCCGAGAATGGCGCGTCCATTCCCGTCACGGTGCTGGATGTGTCCAACAATCGCGTGACCCAAGTCAAAACGCCGGAGGTCGACGGCTATGCTGCCGTGCAAGTGACCTTCGGCAAGCGCCGCGCCTCGCGTGTCGTCAAGCCCCTGGCGGGGCATGTGGCCAAGGCAGGCGTGGAAGCCGGGCATGTCCTGAAGGAGTTTCGCGTCGCGCCGGAAGAATTGCAGGGCTTCAAGCCCGGCGATTCGGTGGCGGTCACGATCTTCACGGAAGGTCAGAAGGTTGATGTAGCCGGGGTTTCCATCGGCAAGGGATTCCAGGGCGGCATCAAACGCCATAACTTCAGTTCCAACCGTGCTTCCCACGGCAATTCCGTTTCCCATAACGCGCCCGGTTCCATCGGCATGGCGCAGGATCCGGGACGGGTTTTCCCGGGCAAGCGCATGGCGGGCCATCTGGGCAATGCCGCGTCGACGCAGCAGAATCTCACGATCGTGCGCGTCGATGCCGAACGTCAGCTCCTCCTGGTCAAGGGCGCTGTGCCCGGGGCCAAGGGCAGCGATGTCGTCGTGCGTCCCGCGGTGAAGGCGTAAAGGAGTCGAGATGGAACTGAAAGTCATCAACGAACAAGGTCAGGAAACTGCCAGATTGCAGGCTTCCGACGCCCTTTTTGCCCGCGATTACAACGAAGCCCTGATTCATCAGGTCGTCGTGGCCTATCAGGCCAACGCCCGCGCCGGCAACCGTCAACAGAAAACCCGCGCCGAAGTCAAGCACACCACGCACAAGCCCTGGAAGCAGAAGGGCACGGGCCGCGCCCGCGCCGGGATGTCCTCCAGCACGATCTGGCGCGGCGGCGGTCGCGCCTTCCCCAATTCGCCGGAAGAAAACTTCAGCCAGAAGGTGAACCGCAAGATGTTTCGTGCTGGCGTGGCCTCCATTCTTTCCGAACTGGTGCGCCAGGAGCGTCTGGTGGTGGTGGAGTCGCTTTCCGTCGACGCGCCCAAGACCAGGCTTTTCGCGCAGAAGCTGAAGGGCATGGGGCTGGAGGATCACCTTCTGGTGATTACCGATCAGTTGGATGAGAACCTCTATCTTTCGTCCCGCAACCTGCCCAAGGTGCTGGTGCTGGAAGCGCAGGAGGCCGACCCGGTGTCGCTCGTGCGTTTTCCGCGCATTCTGGTGACGAAGAAGGCAGTCGCCAAATTCGAGGAGATGTGGGCATGAGAGAGGAACGTCTGTTGCAGGTGCTGCTCGCGCCGCAAATTTCCGAAAAGGCGACCTACGTGGTCGACAAGCATTCGCAAATAATTTTCCGGGTCGTGCCCGACGCGACCAAGCCGGAGATCAAGGCGGCGGTCGAACTGCTGTTCAAGGTCGAGGTGGAAGATGTGCAGGTCCTGAACGTCAAGGGGAAGGTGAAACGTTTCCGCCAGGCCCTTGGTCGCCGGAAGGGCTGGAAGAAAGCCTTCGTGTGCCTGAAGCCTGGTCATGAAATCAATTTTGTGGAAGGGGGGAACGCATAATGGCCCTCGTCAAAGTCAAGCCGACCTCGCCTGGCCGTCGCGCCGTGGTGAAGGTGGTCTCCGAACACCTGCACAAGGGACGCCCCTTTGCCGCGCTCACTGAAAAGAAGACGAGCAAGGCGGGCCGCAACCATCATGGTCGCATCACCGTGCGCCATCAGGGGGGCGGTCACAAGAAGGCGTACCGGGTGGTCGATTTCAAACGCGACAAGGATGGCATTGCCGCCAGGGTGGAACGGATCGAATACGATCCCAATCGTTCCGCCCACATCGCGCTTGTCTGCTATGCGGACGGTGAACGCCGCTACATCATCGCGCCGCGCGGCCTTGTCGTGGGCCAGCAGATCGTGAGCGGTTCCGAAGCGCCGATCAGGCCGGGCAATACCCTGCCGATCCGCAACATTCCCGTGGGGACGACGCTGCACTGCGTGGAACTCCTGCCGGGGAAGGGGGCGCAGATCGCGCGTTCCGCCGGGGCCTCCGTGCAGCTTCTGGCGCGTGAGGGCACCTATGCCCAGGTGCGGCTGCGCTCCGGCGAAATTCGCCGCGTGCATATCGAGTGCCGCGCCACCGTGGGCGAGGTGGGCAATGAAGAAAACAGCTTGCGGAAGATCGGCAAGGCGGGCGCCAATCGCTGGCGCGGCATCCGTCCCACTGTGCGCGGCGTGGTCATGAATCCGATCGACCACCCGCACGGCGGCGGCGAAGGCCGCACGGGCGAAGGCCGTGTGCCGGTGAATCCCTGGGGACAGCCGACCAAGGGCTATCGCACTCGCAACAACAAGCGCACGGACAAGATGATCGTGCAGCGTCGTCATAAGCGTTAAGGGGTAAGGGAATATGGGACGTTCCATCAAAAAGGGCCCGTTTGTCGATGCCCATTTGCTGAAGAAAGTCGAGACTGCCCAGAGCAGCAGGGACAAGCGGCCGATCAAGACTTGGTCGCGTCGTTCCACGGTGCTGCCGGATTTCGTGGGACTCACGATTGCCGTCCATAACGGCAAGCAGCACATCCCGGTCTATATCACCGAGAACATGGTGGGGCACAAGCTGGGCGAATTCTCGCTCACCCGCACGTTCAAGGGACACACCGCCGGCAAAAAGGCGAAGAAATAAGGAGGCCGCATGAAAACAACTGCAACATTGCGTGGCGTTCGCCTTTCCGCACAAAAGGGGCGGCTCATTGCCGACCTGGTGCGGGGCAAACCGATCGAGAAGGCGCTCGACATCCTCACTTTCTCGCCGCAAAAAGGGGCGGGGATCATCCGGAAGGTGCTGCTCTCCGCAATAGCGAATGCCGAAAACAACGACGGCGCGGATATTGACGAGCTGAAGGTCAAGACCATCCATGTCGAGAAGGGCGCGGTTCTGAAGCGGTCCATCGCGCGGGCAAAGGGCCGCGGCAACCGCATCTCCAAGCCGACCTGCCATATTTACGTGGCTGTCGGGGACTGAAGGGAAAAACGTCATGGGACAGAAAATTCATCCGACAGGATTCCGCCTTTGCGTCACGCGCAACTGGAATTCCCGCTGGTTTGCCAACTCCAGGGATTTCCCCGGCATGCTCGCGCAAGATATCATGGTGCGCGAATACCTGCGGAGAAAACTGAAGAATGCGTCCGTGGGGCGCGTCCTGATCGAGCGTCCGGCCAAGAATGCTCGCATCACCGTGTATTCCGCCCGTCCGGGCGTGGTGATCGGCAAGAAGGGCGAGGACATCGAAATCCTGCGTACCGATCTGCAACGCATCATGGGTGTGCCCGTGCATGTGTCGATCGAGGAGATCCGGAAGCCGGAAACCAATGCGCAACTGATCGCCGATTCCATCGCCCAGCAACTGGAAAAGCGCATCACCTTTCGCCGCGCCATGAAGCGCGCCATGCAGAACGCGATGCGTCTGGGCGCCCAGGGCATCAAGGTCATGAGTTCCGGTCGCCTGAACAATGCGGAAATCGCTCGCACGGAATGGTATCGGGAAGGTCGCGTGCCGCTGCATACCCTGCGGGCCGACATCGACTACGCTACTTCGACCGCCGAAACCACCTTCGGTGCAATTGGCATCAAGGTATGGGTGTACAAGGGTGATTTCCTCGCCCGCGGGGAACAGCCCGAGGCGGAAGCGCCTTCGGAAGAGAAGGAAAAACGTCATTCGCGCCGGGGCCGTCCCGAGGGCGATAAGTCTGACAAACCCGCCGCCCGCACGCCGCGCGGCGACAAACGAAGCGATGGCGAGGCGCGGCCCGCCAAGCGCGTGAGAAAGGCAGGTGCCTGATGCTGCAACCGAATCGACGCAAATACCGGAAGGAACACAAGGGACGCAACGAGGGTCTGGCGACCCGCGGCGCAACGGTGGCCTTCGGGGAGTGGGGCCTGAAAGCCACCGGGCGTGGTCGCCTGACCGCCCGCCAGATTGAGGCCGCCCGGCGTGCCATGACCCGGCATATCAAGCGTGGCGGTCGGATCTGGATTCGCGTCTTCCCGGACAAGCCCATTTCCAAGAAACCCGCCGAAGTCCGGATGGGGAACGGCAAGGGCAATCCCGAATACTGGGTGGCTGAAATCCAGCCGGGCAAGGTTCTCTATGAAATGGATGGAGTAAGCGAGGAGCTGGCGCGCGAGGCGTTCCGGCTGGCATCAGCCAAGTTGCCGCTTGCGACCATCTTCGTGACCCGACATGTGGTGTGACCATGAAAGCAATTGAATTGAGAAAAAAGACGCTGGATGAACTGAAGGCCGAGCTTCTGGAACTTCTGAAGGCCCAGTTCAGCCTGCGCATGCAGTTTGCCACGCAGCAACTTTCCAACACGAGCCAATTGGGCAAGGTGCGCCGCGACATTGCCCGTGTGCGTACCCTCATCCGTGAAAAGGCGGTGCAATCATGACAGAGCCTCAAACCAAGGCGGCGGAACAACCTCAAGCGCAAACCAACGGTCGCACCCTGGTGGGGCGCGTGGTCAGCGACAAAATGGACAAGACGGTGACGGTGCTGGTCGAACGTCGGGTGAAGCATCCGGTCTACGGCAAGATCATCACCAGGTCCAAGAAGTACCACGCCCATGACGAGCAAAACGAGTTTGCTGAAGGCGACACGGTCGAAATCACCGAAACCCGTCCTCTCTCCCGCACCAAGACCTGGCGGGTGACAAAGCTCATCGAAAAGGCCATCCGCGTCTGACCTTCCTTCAGACCATGCAACGCACAGAAAAGCCGACGAATTCGTCGGCTTTTCGTCTTGGCAGACAGCAATTGCGCCCTTCGGGCGACAATAATTCTGCTGTCGCAATCAGCCAGAGAGCAAATCGCCCTGCCGTTCCCTTCCGGCGCTGGCGCGCACACGGGCGTAATCCAGCAGTTCCGCGAGGCTCGCCTGCTTTTCTCGCCAGTTGTAGAACACCGCTTCAGCGAGCAGCACATAGTGCCATTCTTCTTTCCGGTGCGTTTCCGGCAGGTGGTTGATGCGCTCGCACCAGGTTTGCGCGGCTTTCAGTTTGCGTTGCACATTGGGGGCGTTGACCTGTTCTGTCGCCTTGGTTTCCACCAGATACACCACGCCCTCCCGGCTGCGCGCCAGGAAATCGGGCGAATAAAACGCAGAGAGGCCATCCGCCTTGACGTAGCGCAGGCGGATAAAATCGTGCCGCGTTTCGCTCACCTTGCAAAAGGCCGCAATGCTGGCGTCTTTTTCTGCCCATTCGATGAAAGCCTTTTCCAGGCCGCCGTTTCTGGCGGGATAGGCGAGGCGTTCATAAACGCACTTTTCCACGGGCAACGAGCAGCTTTCACGCATGGGCAGGCGGGAAATTTCCGAGAGTCGGCGATAGCGCACTTCGGTTTCGCCTTCCGTCTGCCATGTTTCGCTTTTTACGAGGGCGTCGGAAAAGACCTTGACGATATGCTCAAGCACATCCTTTAGCAGCAGCAAGCGCCAGTTTTCATCGGCCACTGGCTCGAATTCTGGGCCAAACAGCGTTTCACGGATGTAATCATCCAATCCGCCCGCCAATTCGTGCATGCTCGTTTGCAGATACGGATTGGCAAGATGCGCCGCCGTCTTGTTGCCTTTCGGCAAGGGGGAGGAAAGCGCCTGGGCAATGCGGCGGGTCAAGCGCGTCAAGAAATCGTTATAGCCGGAAACACGCATGATGACGCCATCGACGCGATAATCGCCAAACAAGGTTCCGGCCTGCAAATCCTGCGAAATAAACATATCGCCCTTGCCCAGCTGGTTTTTCAATTCGTCCCGCGACATTCCCTTGAAAGGCGGCAGGTTTTCCGGTTGCAAGCCCTGATGGCGCAGGTTTTCTTCCGCTTCGCAGAGGATGAAGGGAATGGCGAAATCGTAATCCGCGAAATTCTCGCGCAATCCCACGGAAATCAGGTCGCCAACAGAATTGCCGGGCGGTTCTTCCGTTTCTCCAGTCACGCCCGCCAGTCCTGCCCGCATCAATTCATCGTAAAAGGACTGGAAGGCCGGATGTTCGATGATGGAAAGCACGTCAATCAGATTGCCCGGCTCTTCTCCTTTTTGGATGCGGACGCGGTTTTCCTGCTTGCTTTCCTCGAATTCCGCTTCGCGCCACATCAGGCGCAAGCCCCGACCAATGGTTTGTTCGAGCAGGATTTGCGCCTGTGAGGAACGCAGCGGCACAATGACGCAGATATTATTCACGTCAAAGCCTTCGCGCAGCATCAAAACGCTGATGATGACGCGAGGCTGGGCGCGACGGTCCACATCAAAGAGTTTTTCGCGCAATTCTCCCCATTCCCTTTCACCCAATTCCGCTTTTCTGCCGGAATCCACGGAAAGAATTTCGTCTTCGGATAAGCCAAAATCCTCCCGAAAAGATTTGACCACCAGCGGCGCGACCGTTGTGTCTTCGCACACGACCAGCATTTTCGGATGGCGGTTTGGGTCGATGCGCGCAAAATCGGCTTCCAGGCGTTTCAGCTTGGTGAATCCCGCCCGCAGCATGACAAGCTGCCCTTCGGAGAGGGTCGGATTGCCATTCTCGTCGCGCTCGGCCTTGAATTCCAGCGATTCCAGCGGCACAGCGCCCAATTCCCGGCGTTTATCCAGAACCAGCGATTTGACCAATCCGGCGCGCATGGCGGCCTGCAAATCGAAATCGACAATGATGTGCGGAAAATACGCCTTGCGTTTTTTCTTGCCGCTGCCCAGGTCGTTATACGGCGTCGCTGAAAAATCCACCTGCGTGAAACGGCGGCCTTTGTTGGCGGCGATGCGGAAAAGGCTTTTTTGCCATTCCACTTCCGTAATTTCGCCTTCCTTTTTCACGCTGTGGATATGGTGCGCCTCGTCATTGAAGGTCAACAAATCGGGCAGGTCGCGCAAATAATCCAGCACATTGCCGCGTATATATCGCCGATCCAGCGTATCGAGCGCGTTGCCCGCGCTTTTTCCCGGCGCGAGCGGCAAGGCTTCGGCAATCACGCGCTCCGGCGGCAGGCACACGCCCGGCGTTTCCATTTCCGTGCTGGATTCTGCGTTTTCCGCGTTTTCTCCTTCCGCCAGCAAATGCCAGTTGGTAATTGCCAACAAGCCATTGCCGGTCGTCTTGCGGCCAATTTCTTCCTTGGCGCAGACATTGCCCCGCACAAAGCCGAATACCGTTTCACGCGCTCCGGCGGGAATGAAGAGTTCCGCGTAACGCGCCACGTCCGAAGTCGCAAAATCGCGTCCGCCCGCGGAAAGTTTGCCGCAAAAGGCATCCAGCAGGCGGTCGTAGACAATCAGGCCGGGCGCGACAATCAAGAAATTGCGGGTAAAACGCGGGTCTGGCGCGCCGGTTTCCCGTGCCGCGTTGGCGTTCAAAAGCTGCCAGATCATGAGCGCCTGCAAGACCCAGGTCTTGCCCGTGCCGGTCGCCATCTTCAGGCAATATTTCGGGTGATCCTGATGCTTTCCGGCAAGCACATTTCCTTGCAACAACGCCTCCGGCGCGATTTGCGCGTATAAATCCTGGAGAGAGGCCGCGCCCAATACTTCATGCGCCACGATGGTATGCAAAATGGCCGCCTTTTGTCCCGCGTGAAAATTGAAGGGGCGGGTTTGGCAAATCTCGTCGAGAAACCACCAGCGCAGCAATTCGGCGGTAATGGTCGTCACAAGCTCATAAAGATCGGCGCTGCCGTCTTCAAGTCCCTTGGCAAGCAGTTTTGTTTTGCCGGTCAGGGCGCGGGCGAGCGGCAGGGGATTCATGCTGCGCCCTCCACGGTCTTCTCCGCGATTTTCTCCACAATCTGGCTGGCTTCCGCCTCAAAGCCGAATACATCCACCACGCGCACACATATTCGGCGCGGGCCGGGTTTGGCGGGCAGCGTCAATTGCGCTTTTGTTACCACGCGCAAGGCGTCGGCGTTGTTTTCCACATTGCCGCGATAATCCTGCCAGACCGAGCGAAACACCTGACCATCGTAATCCGGGTCAATGGCCCAGTATTCGATCAAGGAGAGCGGCTCGGCATTGGCGATGGCCTGCAATTTGACGCGGTTTGCCTCGTCGAGATTGATGGCTTCCGGCGAGAGTTGCGCGTAATTCTTGAGCCGGACGCGGATGATTTCCTTTCCCTCCGCCGCGTGCGCTCGCTCAATCGGATAGAGCGTCAAATATTGCAAGGAGGCAAAACGCACCTGTCCGCGCAATTTTTCCAGTCCGCCCTTTTTGCGCAGTCTGTCCAGCAAATCGGGCGGAATCACCAGCACTTCCAGCCGTGTATCGTTCAAGGCGGCAATGGTCTCGCCGATGGCAGGCTCGAAATTCCAGCCCAGCACCACGACTTGATCCCAGCCGCCCATCAGGTTGTCGCGCAAGGCTTGCGCCTTTTTCAGGGTGGCCGCGCCGGTTTGTTTATTGGGCGAATCGGCCAATACCAGAATCTTGCTATTGCCTTTGATTGTCTGACCGAGATTTTTCACCGGATTTTCTTCCAGCGGCAAGGGACGCGCGCCATACAAATCCAGCACGATATTGGCCAGATCGCCGATGCGCGGATTGCGCCTGCCAAAATGGACTTTGGCCGCTTCCACCTGATAATCGCCAATGGCCTGATACAGAAATGGCTGCGCGTTCTGGTCAATCAGGCGCTTTCTCATAATCATGCAGGCGGGCTTGCCGATGTCAGCGGTGATCCAGCGACGCCCCAGCTTTTCGGCAACAGCGGCGGTTGTGCCGGAACCGCCGTTGAAGTCGGCAACAAGACCATTTTCAGGACAGGAAGCGCGGATAATGCGGTCAAGGAGTTTTTCAGGTTTTTGGGTTGCGTAATCAATACGCTCCGAATCTCCTGACGACAAATATCCTATGTCTATCCAAATATTTCCTAGTGGGTTCCCTTTGTATTCATCTGCATACAATTTATAACGTGGTCGGCCATTTTCTGTCCAAAAAATCAAATTGGGATTTGCAGTCAATCTTTCGTCAAAAGTCTCCTGCGACCATCTCCATCCAATATTTGAAACAATAGTGCGTCCTTGAATAATTCGATTTTCTCCTCTGCTACTACTATTTGAACTCTGCTCAAGCGCAACATGTTGAAATCTGCGCCCGGTCTCAGCCTCAACATAAGGAAATCGTCTATACAGTTCATTTTGTTCAACAGATTGATAGACGGGCATGAAATATCTTGTGGTGAGTGTTTTGGAATAAAAATACAAGCTATCGCTGATAGCATCATAGCTTTCAGTTGCAAGGCTGTGGGCGGCATACCGCTTCCAAATCACATCATTCCGAAAATTGTCTTTCCCGAATATTTCATCCATCACAATCTTCACGTAATGCCCGACATGCCAATCCAGATGCACATAGATTGACCCCGTATCCGCCA
>JAISLJ010000092.1 GCA_031290955.1 Zoogloeaceae bacterium
TTCCTGCTGGCAACGCTCACCTATTTTCTCGTCGAGCGACCTATCCGCTTTGGGCAAAAGGCAAGGGCGGGCAAAGCCATCGCGCTCATTTTCCTGCTGGCAATTCTCGGCGGCATGGGAATGATCGTTCATTGGCAGGAGGGAATGAAAAACAGGATGAAGATCGAGCAACATTTGGCTGTTGCCGAAGCCTTGCAAAGCATCGACAAGGCCAGCGACTGGATTTCCCGGCAGGAGGAATGCCGGAAGAAGTTCAATTTGTCTGAAGGGGATGTTCTTGGTGGAACCTGCCTTTACCGCGATGCGGGCAGGAAAACCGTGCTTTTGCTTGGCGACAGTCACGCATCCGTATCCTTTGACAGTATCGCCGAGTTCAATGCCCGTTTCGGAACCAGCACATGGATGCTGCACTCCATACATTCCATGCTCTCGCTGGATCAGCAAAAATCTCGCCTGGAGGATTTGTTGAAGTTGATTGAACCCAAGAGCCATATGGTCTCCAAGGTATTCATCATCGAGAGAGGCGTAGTCCGTGTCGAGGGAAAGGATACCTTCGACGGGGAAGATGGATGTTTTCCGCTCGGCGAAGAAGGTTTTTATCAACGGATGCAACATTTCGTGGATCGTCTGCGGGAAATGGGAAAAGAAGTTTTCATCGTGGCCGAAAATCCCGTATTGCGTACCGACATCAAGGACATGATCCAGATTCAGCCCCTGCGCCCTGCCAAAGCGCCCAAACCAGAATCCCGGGCAGACGTATTGAAGCATCAGGAAAAATACCTGAATGCGCTGAAGCGCGTCAAAGGCGCGACGATCATCCATACACTGGACGCCTTCTGCCCCCAAACCCAGGAAAGCTGCCTGCTGTTCGACGAAAACGACCTGCCGCTCTATGCGGATGACGACCATCTTTCCCGCTGGGCAGGCGGAAGATTCCTGACCGAACGGGTGCTGGCCCCTTACCTGAAACCATAGCGCCATTCGCGGAAAACAAGTCCCGCATTGGAACCAAAGATACTCAAGCGCGAATTGTTTTTCCAGCCGAATGTCGCTTGCAAAAATCCCGTGCCGGGTTCGTGCGTCAACGGTTGTGCCGTGTGGCTCGGTATCCCAAAAGGAAATCCGCCGTCCGCAGGACTCACTCGTGTTGCAGCAGGGCATTGATTTCCTGCACATCTTTTTCTTCCAGTGTGCCGATGGCGTTCTTGAGGCGCAGGTGGGCGAGCAGGGTGTCGTGGTAGGCACGCGCCAGGTCGCGGCGGGTGCTGAAGACCTGTTGTTCGGCGTTCAGGACATCAATATTGATGCGCACGCCAACCTCGTAGCCCAGTTTGTTGGATTCGAGCGAGGAGAGCGAGGAAGTGAGCGCGGCTTCCAGCGCCTTGATCTGCGCCAGGCCATTGACCACGCCCAGGAAATTCTGGCGCGCCAGCAGCGCGGCGTTGCGGCGGGCGTTTTCCAGGGCGGAAAGGGCCGCCGCATGGTTCGCGGCGCTTTCCCGCGTCCGGGAGGAAGTGTAGCCGCCCTCGAAAATCGGCAGGTTGAATTGCAGGGCGATGGAGGACGCGCGATTTTCCTGCCGGGACTGGCCATTGCTCGCGGGGGCGCGATTGCGTTCGGCGCGGGCGACGACATCCAGCGTTGGGTAATGCCCGGCGCGCGCCTTCGCAAGCTCCTTGCCGGCGATTTCGACGCTCTGTTCCTGAATCTGGACCGTGAGATTTTCCGTCTGCGCGGCCACAACCCAAGGCTGCATTTCGGCAGGGTCCGGCGGCAGGATGCTCTTTGCGGAATCCAGCGCCGCCAGCGTTTCCGGGACTTCTTCGCCGATGATGACGCGCAACGCCTCGCGGCGAAGCTCCAGCTCGTTCTCGCTGGCAATCTCCTGTGCGGTAGCGAGATCATAGCGGGATTGCGCCTCATAGGTATCGACGATGGTGGTCACGCCGACCTCGAAATTCATCTTCGCCTGCGCCAGTTGCTGGGCGATGGCGAGTTTCTGGGCGCGGGCGGCTTCCAGCGTCACCTGCGTGTTGAGCACCTCGAAATAGGCTTGCGCCACCCGCAGGATCAAATCCTGCCGCGCCGCGACGAAACGGGCCTCGGCCACGGCGCTCTCCAGCCGCCCCAGATCGTAATCCAGCCAGTTCTGCCAGTGGAAGACAGGTTGTGTCAGTGTGAGCGCAACACTGTTGCTGTTGTACTGGCGGTGCGTTTCCAGCCCGCCGCCGCGTGTTTCGTTGTCATTTTTTTCCGTGTCGCCGGAAAGCGTGATCCGGGGCAAAAGGCCGGAGAGACCCTGTGGCGTCTTTTCGCGTCCGGCCTCCAGGTCAAAGCGGGCGACGGCGAACTGGGCATCATGCTGGAGCGCCAGCCGGTAGATTTCCAGCAGGTCTGCGGCGGCGAGCGCCCCTGGCCAGAGAAGGCAGAATGCCATCGGGAAGAAAAATCCGGGGAGTCGCCGCGGGCGCGGCGGGGAGAAGAGGGAAAAGATTCCCATTGCAGGCTCCGGGCGAAAAAGTGATGGGGATTCCTGTCTTCTTCTAAAAGAGGAAAGGTTCGCGGGGAAAATTGTGGAGAGGCGGGAATTCCGCCTCGAACAGCGTTGCCGCGCGGATCGTCCTTCCCCCGTCTTTCTGGAAGAGACGCGCCCGCATGGCGGGGCCGCGTCCCACGAAGGCGGCGAGACGCCCGCCGGGCCGCAATTGCGCAAGGAGGGCGGAGGGGACTTTCGGGATGCCGCCGGAGACCACGATCACATCATAAGGGCCGCGACTCGGCCACCCGCGCACACCATCGCCCGTCACCACGTCGACATTGGTGATGCCTGCCCGCTCCAGATTGGCGCGCGCCGCTTCGGCCAGGTCGGCATCGATTTCCACGCTGACAACATATTCCGCCTTCCGGGCAAGCAGCGCCGCCATGAAGCCGCTGCCCGTGCCGATTTCCAGCACCTTGTCCTGCGGACGCACGGCAAGCTCTTGCAGGATACGCGCCTCGACCCGGGGCGGCAACATGCTCTCCCCGGCGTGTTCGCCCAAGGGAAGCGCGACATCGGCGAAGGCGAGCGCCCGGTAGGGCGCGGGCGCGAATTCTTCGCGCCGCAGGGAAAGGAACAAATCCAGAACTGACGGGTCCAGCACCTGCCAAGGGCGAATCTGCTGCCAGACCATGTTGTGACGGGCGGTCTCGAAACTCATGAGGCATCTCCAGCGTTTTTCGTGAAATGAAGGCGCGATTATAGAGCAATGATTCGCCGTCATCGTCAATCATCGCGCGCCCGCTCTCATGCGATGGAACAGACACGCCCTCCGGCGCGGGAGGGCGTTGTTGATTGCGGGAGAAGCACGGCGCGCCGGAGAGCGCTGCGCCGATTCTCCAGTTTGCGCTGCTGGCGTCAATCCGCCTGGAAGATGAAGGGAACGCGCACACGGACATCACGATCCTGGCCTGTGCAGCGATACTGGGCGATGGCGCCCGTGGCAATCCGGTTGAAGACCGGGTTCGTGGAGCGCACCACGCGAATGTTCTGGATCGCGCCGCTGGGCGTCACGATGAATTCCACCAGCACCTGGCCGGAAAGGCCCGATGCCTGTGGCGGCACGTCGATCGGCACCGAGCCGTGATTGGGGCAAGCCACTGCCACATTGAGGAGCGCGGGCGGGGCAGGGGGCGCTTCCTCCACCACGGGCGCGGGCGGCGGTTCCGGCGGCGGAGGGGTTTCTGTCGTGGTGATGGGCGACGGCGGCGCTTCCACGACGGTTTCTACCGGCGGCGCATACGCGGGCGGTGGCGGCGCGGTGGGTCGGGGCTGTACACGCACGACCTGTTTGGGAGGCGGTGGCGGCGGAGGAGGCGGCGGCTTGACCTCCTCGATGATGCTAACGCTGAGCGGCGCCTTGATGGCCTCCACAACCTTGCGTCCCAAGCCATTGGCAAGGGCATACACCAGAAGGATATGAAAGAGTGCCACGGCGGCAAGTCCGACAAAATGCTTGCGCGGATCGCGCTGCCGGGCGGCATAGGTGTTGGCGTAAGGAACGCCCGGATAATTGATGGCATGAGACATGCGTTGAAGGCCCGATTGAAAGTTCCTGTTCATCCCCGGCGCAACCGCGCCGGGCGCTTTCGTGGACGTTCTCGGAAGCGAAAGTCATGCCTGAACACGGGGAAGCTTGTAAGCCGATGAAAACAAACGGCTTCCTGGAAATCCATCCCGCTCCAGCCTGCCCCGTTCGCAGCAAACCCGAAGGCGGCATGCTGCCGGGGCAGCAGGGAGCCGTGGCGCTTTTCAATATTTGGCACGCAGGATGCCATGGAGATCATTTCCATCTTCTGCTCTCCCTTGGGGCTTCCCTCATGACTTCCCCTCACAATCGAACAGAGGATTTGCTCCCGGAGGAAGCACCCCGGTTCCATTCGCCAATTCAAGGCCTGTGCAATTGACGTTGTGCACCCAGACTCCATGTCCAACATAGTAGGTATGGAAATCTTCCACTTCTATATTGTAAACGGTGACCTCCATCTCGCCCCAACCCATTTCCCCTCGCTGATTGGCGGGGATTTGGTAGTTCTCGTAATCAAAGAGAGAACTGTCAACAGGATCGGCAAGGGGGGGAATCTTCCGTTATAGGTAAAACCCATGCGTTCATTGCCCTGCCATTCCTCTTCGCAGAACTTGTAGACCGGTATCTGATAGGCCACTTTGGTAAAGTGTCGCATCCCGGACGATTCGATTCTGGCGGATGAAGGAAGAGTTGCGGGTGGGAAGCATACCACATGTTCATGGCGTCCATAGGGGTTTTGCTGTTGAGTGCGGTCTGGGGCAGGAGTTCGTTG
>JAISLJ010000093.1 GCA_031290955.1 Zoogloeaceae bacterium
CCAGCCCGGCGGCGGCACAAACGTCAGCGCGCCGCTGGCCTGGCTGAATGCCCGAAAAGCCAGCGTGGATCTGGTGCTGCTGGTATCGGACAACGAATCCTGGCTGGATGATCGTCGCCACGGCGCAACGCAAACCATGCTGGAGTGGCGCGCAATCAAGGCGCGCTGCCCGCAGGCAAAGCTGGTGTGCATCGACATTCAGCCCAACAGCACAACCCAGGCCCATGAACAGGCGGACATCCTGAATGTGGGCGGATTCTCGGACGCCGTGTTTACCGCGCTTGCCGCGTTTGTGAATGACAATGACGCGAACCACTGGGTCGAGAGGATAGAAAAGATTGCCCTGAACCCGATTGAGGGCTAGACTGCGGGAGTCGCAAACCGGCGCTGAATGCGGGCAAGAGTACATTTGCCAAATGCCCCTCCTGTCCATCCCTCGTCAGCGCCAGGGTTTGCGATCAAGGTTTTTGCTGTACGAGGCAAATGCCCGGTGGAACTACACCGCTGCTAACGGCCAGGTCGCAGGCGTGAAATTCCCTGCCGTTGAAGGCTTGCTTTCAACGTAGCTCAGAGAGAGCAGGTTTGTCGGGTGCATAACCCGGCAATTTGTTTCACCATTCCTCGTTGCCTCGTGCAGCAATCCGTTTTTGAAAAGTGCGGGCAAATGCCTGCGGGACTACATGGGTCGCGGGTTCGAATCCCGTCGTGGAGTGCCGCAAGGCAAGCCGCGTAGCTCAAACGGTTTTCTGGACTTGATCGTATTCGCGCAGGACGGCGGAAACAGTGTTATCGGAAGACGAAAAACTGTTCTGGCGCTTCGTCCTCGAATTTCTTTCCTTGGGCCCCACACGCAGCAAGAAGAATGTGTCAGCATGGAATATGGCTGCCACCATTCCCATTACCGCCCGGAAAACAGTCTCGCAAGGAGTTTGCCGCCTTCCTGCGTCGCCGCCGCTTTGTGTTGCGGAAAACTTGGGAAGCGCCTGCGAACGACAATTTTTCTTGAGGAAAGCGCAGCATGGAAAGCATGAATCCCGCGGAATTGCTCGAAGCGTATCTGGAATTTCTCGCCTGCGAGCGCCGTCAGTCGCCGCACACGCTGGCGGGTTATCGGCGCGATCTGGCGCGTTTGCTGGCAGCGGCGGGGGAACGTCCCTTGGGCAGCCTGGATGCCCTCATCCTGCGCCGCGAGATTGCCCGCCTGCATGGCGCGGGGCTTTCCGGGCGCAGTCTGGCGCGTTTGCTTTCCGCCTGGCGCGGCTTTTTCGGCTGGCTGGAGCGCCGGGGCGTACTCGCCGTCAATCCCTGCGCGGGCATCAAGCCGCCCCGGCATGAAAAGCGCTTGCCGGAAGCCCTTTCCGTTGACGAAACCCAGGGCCTGCTGGATTTTTCGGAAGAAGAGGCGGATGCGCGCCTGTTCCTGCGCGATTGCGCCATGTTCGAGCTGTTCTATTCCTCCGGCCTGCGGCTCGCGGAACTTGCCGCCCTGGATTGCGCGGCGCTGGATGGCATTTTTGCGGAGGGCGAGGTGCGGGTGCTGGGCAAACGGCAGAAGCCGCGCTTGGTTCCCGTGGGCGAAGTTGCGCGGGAAGCCCTGCGCGCCTGGGCCACCGCGCGCGGACAACTGGCCCATCCGGAGGAAAAGGCGCTGTTCGTGAGCTTGCGCGGCACACGGATTTCCATGCGCATGATCCAGAAACGCCTTGCCCGCCATGCGCTGCTGGCGGACGTGCGCCTGAGCGTGCATCCCCACATGCTCCGCCACTCGTTCGCCTCGCACATGCTCCAATCCAGCGGCGACCTGCGCGCCGTACAGGAAATGTTGGGCCATGCCAGCATCGCCTCGACCCAGGTTTATACCCATCTGGATTTCCAGCACTTGAGCCGCGTCTACGACCAAACCCACCCCCGCGCCCACCGCAAGGACGGAAAAAACGGGGATGCAAAATAGAAATTCCATGAAGCTGGATTTTGCGGGCGCAAGAAGCGTTGCAAAACCGTTGTGCGCTGCAAAAAACATCCATTTGCATTTGCCCGCGCAAGCGTGTGGCGCGAGGGGGAATCGTGCCCTCCTGTAGGGCGCGCAGTGCGGAAAAGTCTTGAACGGGCGGGGGTTTGGCAGTATATTTTTCAGCCTTTCCCGTCCAAGGGGAAGACGCCGGACGACCGGCTTTTTTTATGTTTTCATGTATGGTGTGCCGCCTGGGGCGCGAAAGGTTGCCGAAAGATGAATGAGGAATCAGCAATGCAGGGGCAAAGGCCCAAAAATCAAGGGCTTTATGATCCAGCCCAGGAACATGATGCCTGCGGTGTTGGATTTGTGGCGCATATGAAGGGCAGGAAAAGCCACAGCATTGTCGAGCAGGGCTTGCTCATTCTCAGAAATCTCGATCACCGGGGCGCGGTTGGCGCCGATCCGCAGATGGGCGATGGGGCGGGCATCCTGATCCAGGTTCCCGATCAGCTTTACCGCGAAGAAATGGAGAAGCAGGGCGTGACCCTGCCGCCCGCCG
>JAISLJ010000094.1 GCA_031290955.1 Zoogloeaceae bacterium
ACGGAACTAACGAGCGCGCCTTCGGCCTTCGCCAGTCCGAAAGATTCCGCCAATTCCCGATTGACTTCCTGGATCACCACGCCCATGCGCCCCCGACTCACCTTGCCCGTGGCGCGCACGCATGACCAACACCCGGTAATCCGGCAAGTCTGGCGACAAGGGGAGCGGGTTTTTTGATGGGTTGCTCCCCACCGCGCCAATCCACTGCCATCCTTCGGCGCAAATGCGCCCATGCCAATCCCCCCGCCCCAAAGGGGGGCGAAAGGCTCCACCAACGACATCACCGCCGCCCGCAGGGCAAATTGCCGTCTGCCAAGACCGGACTTTCCGCTTCTCCGCTATCATCTGGCTTCCTGCTGGTGAAGAAAAAATCCGAAATGGCGCGTTTACCATGTTGACCCTGCATACTTCCAACCGCTACGAGATCCTGCGGCAACGATTGTTGGCGCGTCTGGGCGAAGCACCGACGGACCCGTTCCTCTTTCAGGAGATCATCGTGCCCAGCGCCGCAATCCGGCAGGACGTGGCCCTGGAAGTGGCGCGGCGGCGCGGCGTGGCGGCGGGGCTGCGCTTCTCCTTTCTCGCGGAATGGGTGTGGCGGAACATCGCCCGGCTCATCCCGGAAGTGGCGCGGGAATCCCCCTTCGCGCCGGAACGCGCCCTCTGGCGCTTCTTCCGCCTGTTCCGGGACGCGGAGATCGCCACCCTGCCGCGCCTTGCCGCCTACCTCGAACGCGCCGATCCGGTCATGCGCCTTGAATTGGCTGGACGCGTGGCAACGCTGTTCGAGACCTATCTTGCCTATCGTCCCGATGTCCTCGAACACTGGCAGGCCGGGCGCTTCTGCCTCGCGGCGCGCCTTGCCGAGGATACGCCCGAGCATCGGGACGAAGCCTGGCAGATGGCCCTGTGGCAACGTTTCACACAGGAACTGGGCACAACGCGCCAGCATCCCGCCAGCCTGTTCTTCGCCACCCTGGATACCCTGCGCGACCGGGGAGAAGGCTTGCCGGGACTCGCCACGCCCCTGCACCTCTTCGCGCTCTTCTCGATTCCGCCCCTCTACCTCGATATCCTGGCGAAACTCGCCGAATGGACGGAAATCCACCTCTATCTCCTGAACCCTTGCCGGGAATACTGGCAGGAACTCGTCACGCAAAAGCGGCAAAAACGCCTTGAGGCCGCAGGCAAGGCCATCTACCTGGACGACCGCCATCCCCTGCTCGCCGACTGGGGCCGACAAACACAGGCGCTCTTCACGCTAACCCTGGAACGCCTTTCCGAACGCGCAACAGAAGACGCCGAATTCCAGCCCGCATGTCCGGAAAATCCGGCAAATTCGCCGTCCGCAGAGTTGCCGTCCGCAGGACCCGCAGGACGACTGCTCCAGCGGTTTCAGGACAGCATTCTGGATCTGGAAACGCCGCCGCCGGGCGCGTGGCCCTTGGCGCGGGAGGATCGCAGTGTGGAAATCCACGTGGCGCACGCGCTCACCCGTCAGCTTGAAATCCTGCGCGACCAGTTGCTGGCGCGTTTCGAGCAGGATTCCACCCTGCTGCCCGGCGACGTGCTGGTGGCCTTTCCCGACCTGGGCCAGGCCGCGCCTCTGATCGACGCGGTGTTCGGCGATCGCCGGATTCCCTACGCCATCACCGGACGCGCCCTGCATGAAAACGCCGCGGCGCGCCTGCTCCTCGCGCTCATGGATCTGGCGCTGCCGCCCGCCCGACTGCCGGGCAGCGCGGTGCTCGCCCTGTTGCAGGAACCCTTGGTCGCCCACGCCCTCGCGCTTGCGGAGGAGGATTTCGAGTGCCTGGCGAAGATCCTGCCGGAAGCCGGCCTGCGCTGGGGCATGGATGCCGAAGCCCGCAAGGCGGCAGGCTTGCCGGCGGATGCGCGCCATACCTGGCGGGACGCGCTCGCCCGCCTCCTCCTGGGCCATGCCCTGCCTGCGGATGCGCTGCCCTTCGCGGGCATTGCGCCCGCGGGCAATCTGGGCGGCGCGCGTGGAAGCATCCTGGGTGTGCTCTGGCTGGTGCTTGAACGGCTGGAGGATTGGCTCCGGGCGCTTGCCGAAGCGCGTCCCCCCGATGCCTGGCGCGTACTCTGGCAAGAGACGCTCTTGACCTGGCTGGGCGAGGGTCGGGAAGCCGAAACGGAAGAGGCCCTGCGGCAGGTGCTCGCGGTGCTGGAGACGCTCGCCGACGCCATGCGGGAGGCGGACGCGGCAAGCCCGATCCCGGCCTCCGTGGCCCGCGCCGCGCTGGAGATGGCGCTGGCGAGCCGCGCGCGCGGCGGCACTGCGGGCGGAGCCGTCACCTTCGCCCAGCTTGCCAGCCTGCGCGGCCTGCCGTTTCGCCTCGTCTGCCTCCTAGGGCTGGAAGATGGTGTTTTTCCGCGTGTCGAGCGACCGCTGGAATTCGACCTGGCCGCCCGCGCCCCGCGTCCCGGCGACCGGCAGCGCCGCGATGAGGATCGCAACGTCTTCCTGGACATGATCCTCTCCGCCCGCCAGGCGCTCTATTTGAGCTACACGGGCCGCAGCCAGCGGGACGATACGCCGCTGCCGCCCTCCATCTTCGTCGCCGACCTCCTAGAATGGCTGTGCCGCGCCACGGGGGAAGCGCCGGAACGCTTTGTCGTCCGCCATCCCCTGCAAGTTTTCTCCCCGCGCTATTTCCACAGCGGCAAGAAAGAAACGCGCCTCGTGAGTTTCAACGCCAGCTATGCCCAGATCTACCAGCGCCTGAAAGAAGAAGCGCCCGCAGAGCCGGAAACCCTCTTTGGCGCGCCGCTCGCGGCCCCGGCGGAAAAGCGGCTGGCGCTTGAAGGCTTGCGGGCCTTTTTCCGTCATCCTGCCCGCAGCCTGCTGCGCGAACGTTTGGGCATCCGGCTCCCCGAAGCCTGCGACGATCCCGGCGACGAGGAACCCTTCCTGCTCGCCGGACTGGAACGCTACGGCCTCGAAAACCGCCTGCTGCCCTTCGCCCTGCAAGACGCCTCCGATCTGGCGGCGCTCGCCCTGGCCGGGACGGAACTCCCAAGCGGCCAGACGGGCAAGGCGCTGCTCGACCTTGAACTCCACGCGCTCACAAGTTTTGTGCGCGTCCTGAAACCGGCGCTTGCCGCCTTGTCCCCGGAACCGCTCGCCTTCTCCTTCACCTGGGAAGATTTGGCGCTTACCGGCTTCCTGTCCGGCTGGAGCCAAGAGGGCTTGCTGCGCTACCGCTGCGCCAACGCCAACGCCCATGATTTCGTTGCCGCCTGGCTCGACCACCTGTGCCTCAACCTGCTCGCCCCCGAAGGCATTGCGCGGGAAACCCGCCACATCGCCCGCAACGGTGTTTTCCGCTTCCTGCCGGTTGCCGCGCCGGAAGCACTCCTGGGCGACTGGCTTGCCGCCTGGCGCGAGGGCATGCGCACCCCGCTCGCATTCCGTCCGGAGAGAGAGTGGTTCCTGGAAAAACAAATCCGCCCGCCACGCGAACCGGAAGAAGAAGACGCCTACTGGCGCCTCGCCCGCACCGCCTGCGCCACCCCGCGCAATCTGGACGAAACCCTCCTGCCCCCCCTTTTCGCGCACCTCGACGTATCGGGCCTGACAGGATGAGTGGGAGCCGTTCATTTGGCGCGGGTATTGCGTGGACTTGGGCAGTCCCGATATGACCCGACACGCCAACGTGTTCAATGGCGCGTCGCTTTGCGCCTTGCAATGACGAGGGTTTGGGGGTTGGGCGCGTTGTTGTGGACAGGCGTTCCGTTGTTGCGCGGGTTTCCAAAAGTGGGGGCGGCATCCTGCCGCCCTGTCCGTTCCACGGGGGAGCAGGATGCTCCCCCCACTTTGTCGTCATTGCGAGCGCAGCGCGGCAATCCATCAGCGTTTATTTGCGTGACGCCCTTGCCGTTTGCGCCGCCGCCTGCTTTTCTCTCCCCCGCGTGGCGGGGGAGAGTGCCCCGGCAGGGGCGAGAGAGGGAGCACACCCTCCGACGCGAAGCGTCGCATACTTTTCTTTGGGCGTTGTTTCCGCTGAAAGATTGAGAGAAGTTTGCGGCTTCGCCGTGGGCGTTTGCCCCCCTCTCCCTAACTGTCGTATCCCGGACGATTCGATTCTGGCGGATGAAGGAAGAGTTGCGGGTGGGAAGCATACCACATGTTCATGGCGTCCATAGGGGTTTTGCTGTTGAGTGCGGTCTGGGGCAGGAGTTCGTTG
>JAISLJ010000095.1 GCA_031290955.1 Zoogloeaceae bacterium
CCGCCTGTTCGTGGCGCACCAGAATATGCTTGATTTGATCCTGCTTGAAAAGCTCATCATAGAGATACAGCACGGAGCCGCCGGGATAGCCGAACACATGCTCCACCTTTTCTTCCTGCAAACACCTGATTACGATCTCGGCACCGGATAACATGATTGCAACTGACCTCCCGAAAACCGGCGATTCTAATCCAGCGAAAGTTTTTGGTCAAAAGAGACGCAGCGCAACAACCAATCTCCACCCTGTCATCCGCTCGCCAGAATGGTCTTGGCAGACGGCGATGGACCTTCGGGCGGCGGTGATACTGCTATTTGAGCCTCTCGCCCCCCGTTGGGGGGAGGACAATTTAACACCCTTGCTCCGAGGGGAAAAGCGGGGTTGCCCGCTTGCCGACTCGTGCCGCCGCTTCCCGGATGTACGCCAGATAGCGCCCGCCATCCGGGGAAGCGCCTTCTTTTTGCGCTATCCACAGCACCTCGCCCAGACATTCGAGCAGCAGATGCTGCGCGGCGTGTTCTTCCATGTTTTGCCGCAGGTAGGTAAACAGCGCTCGGATGCCGACGGGCTGGTCAATGGAAAGCTGTTCGGCAATGGCAAGATGCAAGGAGAGATGCAGGAATGGATTCATGCTGCCGGATTTGGGCGTCCATTCCCGCTCCAGGGCCGCTTCCGGATGATCCAGCAGGGCGTGGTATTCCGGGTGGGCCGCGACGATATCGGCAGCCAGCAGTTCCATGCCGGAGAGCGGCAAGCCATCGCGCTGTCGTTGCCGGACGGCGCAAAAAAATTGCCGGACTTCATTGCGGGAAGGAGAAAACATTGTCAAAAATCACCAGGCCGAAAACAAAAAAACAAAAGCGCGCCTGCAAAGCGCCGAAGAAGAATCGCCGCCACTCCGGACACAGTACCCCCAGCAGGCGCTCGCGCCCCGAATCGTACCGCATGCGCGGGAAGAGGGGTAGGGAAATCTTGCCGACGGGGCTTGCGGTTGGCAATTTTCCCCATCTTCCGTCTCCGCCCGCAGCCATTGTTCCCTGTTGCCCCGCTGTCTGATCCCTGTCCTCCGCTCCTCCGAAATGCGATAATCCGGGTTTTCCATGTTGTCGGCGGATGTCATGAGCGTGAATTCTCCCCAGATTGCTTTCAACCCTCTCACCAGCGCCTTGCGCGTTCTTGCCGTGGATGCCATCCAGAAGGCGAATTCCGGGCATCCCGGCGCGCCCCTGGGCATGGCGGAAATTGCCGAAGTGCTTTGGCGGCGGCACTTGCGCCATGATCCCGCGCATCCCGCCTGGCCCAACCGCGACCGCTTCGTGCTCTCCAACGGGCATGGCTCCATGCTTCTCTATGCGCTTTTGCACTTGAGCGGCTACGATCTTTCCCTTGCCGAACTCCAGGATTTTCGCCAGTTCGGCTCCCGCGCCGCCGGGCATCCTGAAGTCGGGCATCCGCCCGGCGTCGAGACCACCACCGGCCCCCTGGGGCAGGGCATCGCCAACGCCGTGGGTTTTGCGCTCGCGGAGCGGGTGTTGGGCGCGACCTTCAACCGGCCCGGACACACGATCATTGATTACCGCACCTACGCCTTCATGGGTGACGGCTGCATGATGGAAGGCATCAGCCACGAGGTTTGCTCGCTTGCCGGAACGCTCGGATTGGGCAAGCTGATCGTCTTCTACGACGATAACGGAATCTCCATCGACGGCGCGGTGCCAGGCTGGTTTGCCGATGACACGCCCCGGCGCTTCGCAGCCTACGGCTGGCAGGTGATTCCCGATGTGCCCGGTCACGACGCCGAAGCCATCAACGCCGCGCTCCTTGCCGCGCAACAGGAAACGGAAAAACCCACGCTCATCGTCTGCAAAACCGTGATCGGCATGGGTTCGCCCAACAAGGCGGGCAGCCATGATTGTCACGGTTCGCCCCTGGGCGCGGCGGAGGTTGCCGCCTTGCGGGAAACCATCGGCTGGCCGCATCCGCCCTTCGTGATTCCCGACGAGATTCGCGCCGCGTGGGACGCCAGGACGGCGGGCACGCAGCAGTATCGGGAATGGCTGCGCCGCCTCACCGCCTACCGCGCCGCCTATCCGGAACTTGCCGCCGAATTCGAGCGCCGGGTCATCGACCAGGCACTGCCCGACGATTGGCCGGAAATCCGCGATGCCTTCCTTGCCGCCGTGCGCCAGGAAGCGCCCGACTGCGCCACCCGCAAGGCAAGCCAGAACACCATCGCCGCCTATCTGCCGCGTTTGCCCGAACTCTTCGGCGGCTCCGCTGACCTGGCCTCGTCCAACCTCACCTTCGTCAAGGGCAGCACGAGCGTTGCCACCCACGCGGCGGGCAACTACTGCCACTATGGCGTGCGCGAATTCGGCATGACGGCCATCGCCAACGGCATTGCCCTCACTGGCGGCCTGATTCCCTATACCGCGACCTTCCTGGTGTTCTCCGACTACGCCCGCAACGCCATCCGCATGGCGGCGCTGATGAAGCTGCGGCAGGTCCTGGTCCATACGCACGATTCCATCGGCCTGGGCGAGGATGGCCCGACGCACCAGCCGGTGGAGCAGCTCTCCAGCCTGCGCCTCATTCCCAACCTGGATGTCTGGCGTCCCTGCGACGCGCTGGAAACCGCCGTTGCCTGGAGCGCCGGGATCGAGCGGCAGGATGGCCCGACGCTCCTGGCCCTTTCCCGCCAGAACCTGCCCTGCGTCACGGGCGCGATCGATCCGGCCCTGATGCGCCGGGGCGGCTACATTCTTTCCGATGTGCCGGAGCCGGTCGCCATCCTGATTGCCACCGGCTCGGAGGTGAAACTGGCGCTGGATGCGCAAGCGGCGCTCGCCCGGAAAATCCCCACGCGGGTGGTCTCCATGCCCTCGACCAGCGCCTTCGACCGCCAGGACAAGGCGTACCGGGAAAGCGTGCTCGGAAAGCACGTCCTGCGCGTGGCCATCGAGGCCGCGCACGGTGATTTTTGGCGCAAGTACGTTGGCCTGCATGGCGCGGTAATCAGCATCGACACCTTCGGCGCCTCCGCCCCGGCAGAGCAGTTGTTCGCGCATTTTGGCTTCACCGTCGAACATGTATGCGCCGTGGTGAAGAAAAACTTGCGGGAAAAAGCCGGAGACCCTGCGTGAGTCCTGCGGACAGCAAGCTCCAAAGCGGGGGAGTATCCTGCTCCTCCCTGGAGAGGCCGGGAGCAGGATGCGCCTGCACCTTTGGAACTGATCCCCGTACCTTTGGAGCCGATCCCCGCAATAGTGGAACAAGCGCCCACGGAAACGCTACAAACGCGAAAACCTCCGTCATTGCGAGCGCAGCGTGGCAATCCATCGGCGTTTATCTGTGTAATGCCCTCCCCGTTCGCGCCGCCGCCTGCTTCTCTCTCCCCCGCTCGGCGGGGGAGAGTGCCCCGGCAGGGGCGAGAGAGGGAGTCCACCCTCCGGCGCGAAGCGCCGCATACTTTTCCTTGGACGTTGTTTCTGCTGGAAGGGTGGGGAAAATGAGCGTCGCTGCGCTCCGCAGGGAAGG
>JAISLJ010000096.1 GCA_031290955.1 Zoogloeaceae bacterium
CAAAAGCCTGACGCCCGAAGACAGCAAAGAACTGGAACGGCTCAAAAAAGATGGGCTTGTTTTTGCCGCCGACAAAAGAGGCCATACCGCCATCCTGACGCCTGAAACCGCGCGCGCCACGCAACTGTACCGAACCCTGCTGCACGAGGTGGGACATTATGTGCAATACCGCCAGTTCATGGGAGCATCATCGTCTGAATTCGCGGGAATGTCCGATGATGAACTGGACGATTATTTCTGGGACAGCGTACCGACGGAAGAAAAAGAGAAATTCGCCGATGCCTACGCCGACCGGCTGCGGGATGATTTACTGGCGCGCGGCATTATCCCGTTTTCCAGCATCCCGGATGCGCGTTGATCCAGATGAAGCCTTTTCGCCGGAGCCAGCCAGGAGTTTTCCGCCGACTACCCGCTGGTCGAAGGATCGCCACATCACCGGGCTGCCGTAATCAGGTTGCAGGCGTTGGCAGGGAATACGACAGTCCCTTGTGTTGTGTCTCTTGTCCTCATCTTTTACAGCCCTTCTTATCCGGGATTTTTTCAGAGATTCCTATAATAACGGAATTGGTTTTGGGGCAGGCTGTTAGAGGCCGCGTACCCATGCTGGGCGCAGGGGGGCGGAATCCGGGTTGGTGATGGCGGTGTGCAGTTGGGCGAGCAGTCTTTCCTTGTCTTCGGGCAGGTTGCCGCGCAGGGAAAGCCAGTTGGAGGCGTGGTCGCTCCGGAAAATGGTGCGTTTCAGTGTGAGCCGGGCGAGGAAGGCTTGCATTTCCATGAGCAGGCCGGGGATGTCGAGCGGCTCCCATTCCGGGAAGGCGGCGCGAAAACGCGCTTCGCCCGCAGGAAAACTGACGACCAGCGTCGCCAGGTATTCCGGCTCCGTGGCATTGGCGAGGTCGGCGGAATGGCGGGCGTGTTCGGCACTGCGAATCTTGCCGCCCAAGCCGTTCAGGATCATCACCGAGCGCCGGATGCCCGCCTCGCCCAGTTTCTGGAGGGCTTCCACGGTGCTGGCCTGCGTCTCGCCCTTCCGGACCCGTTCGAGCACGAGATCGTCGCCCGATTCCGCGCCGACATAGGCAAGCGCAAGACCGGCTTCCCGCAATTCCCGCAGTTCCGCCACGCTCTTCTTGCGCAGGTTGCGCGGCAGGCAATAGCTGGAGACGCGCCGCACCCGCGGCAGGTATGCGCGGATGGCTTCCAGCACGGCCAGGAGCCGCCGCGTCGGGAGAACCAGGGCATCGCCATCGGCAAGGAAAACACGGGAGATGCGGCCCGCTTCCGGTCGCTGGGCGATCCAGGCGAGATTCGCCTGCGTCTCGGCCTCCTCCCGCGCCCGGAAACGCTTTTGCGGCGCGGTATACATCTCGCAAAACGTGCAGCGATTCCACGAACAGCCATCCGTCAACGGCAGGATGAGCGACTGCGCTTCGCTCGGCGGACGATAGACAGGCTCAATATACCGAATCTCCTGCGGGTTCTGCGGACAGCAATTTTCCTGGGGAACGATCATGGGCGGGCAGAGGGAAGGGGCGCGCCCGATTGGCGCACGGGCGTGATGGCAGGCGCGGTGACGCTTGGCTTGGCGGGTTCAAAGCGCCACTGCTCCCAGGCATTCCGGACAAGATTGGGATATTCCGGTCGGCCCAGGCTGCCGTTGTAGCGGCCCAGGGCGCGATAGAGATTGCCCTTCTCGATGTCCAGATAGTGGCGCAGGATCGTGCAGCCATAGCGCAGGTTGGTGCGCATGTGGAAAAGATTATCCTCGGGGCGACCGATGACCTTCACCCAAAAAGGCATGACCTGCATGTAGCCGCGCGCCCCCGCGGAAGAAACAGCGTATTTGCGGAAACTGGATTCGATCTGGATGAGTCCCAGCACCAGTTGCGGGTCCAGCCCGGCGCGGGTGGCCTCGTAGTGGATGGCGCGCAAAAGCTCGATCCGGTACGTCTGGTCAGGGATGCGCCTTGCCAGGCGCGGCGACATGGCGGAAAGCCACACGACTGCCTCGGCATGGTCCTTGAAGGAACTGGCGGGCGGCTTGCGGTCGGCGATGCTGCCGGAGAGCGCCGCCCGAACGCTGGCGGAAAGCGGCTCGTACTGCTGGTTTCCCGCGCGCGCCATCGGCAGGCACAGGAGCAGGCACAAGGGCAGGAAGCAGCCCCGCAGGAGCCGCCCGCGTGAAAAATCCAAAAAGAGCATGTGGCGCATCACAAAACCTCCTTCAATCTTGCCGCAGCCTTGCCGCCAGGAACTGCCGCGCTTCCGTTGCCGGGAAAGTCAGGGCCTCGGCATCGCGGCGGCCTTTGTATTCGAGCGTGCCGTCGCGCAAGCCGCGCTCGCCGACGACGATACGATGTGGAATGCCGATGAGATCCATATCCGCGAACATGGAGCCGGGGCGGAGGTCGCGGTCGTCGAGCAGCACATCCACGCCAACCGCGCGCAGTTCGTCGTACAGGTGCTCGGCCTCGGCTTTGACCTTCTCATTCCGATGGTAGCCCAAAGGCACGATGGCGACCTGGAAGGGCGCGATGGCGGCAGGGAAAACAATACCCTTCTCGTCATGCCCCTGCTCGATGGCCGCGCCGACGATGCGGGAGATGCCGATCCCGTAGCAGCCCATCTCCATGACCTGATTCTGGCCGGATTCATCCAGATAGCAGCAGCCGAGCGCCTGGGCATAGGTTGTGCGCAACTGGAAGATGTGCCCCACTTCGATGCCGCGGCACAGGGCAAGCCGACCCTTGCCGTCGGGTGACGGGTCGCCGGGCACGACATTGCGCAGGTCGGCAAGCTCGGGTTCCGGACAATCCCGCCCAAAATTAACGCCTGTCAGGTGAAAACCTGTTGTGTTTGCGCCACAGGCGAAATCGCTCAGGGCGGAAACGCTGCGGTCGGCGATGACGCGCACCTTCTGGCGATCCACACCCACCGGGCCGATGGAGCCGGGCAGGGCGCCCAGGCGGGCCTCGATTTCCGCCTCGGAAGCGAAGCGAAAGCCTGCGAGGCCCGCGATTTTCCCTGCCTTGATCTCGTTCAAGGTGTGGTCAGCCCGCAGCAGGAGGAGGGTGAGTGCGCCATCCTCCGGCATGATGGCGATGGTCTTCACGAGCCGGGCAAGCGGGATGCCAAGGAAATCTGCTGCATCGGCGCAGGCGTTCTTGCCGGGCGTGGCGACCTTTTCCAGGCTTGCGGCGGGCGCGGGTCTGGGCGTGGCGGGCGCGAGCGCCTCGGCCAGTTCCACGTTGGCGGCGTAGTCGGAATCCGGGCAGTAAGCGATATCGTCCTCGCCGGTTTCCGCAATCACGTGGAACTCATGCGAACCGGCGCCGCCGATGGAGCCGGTATCCGCCGCCACGGCACGGAACGCAAGACCCAGGCGGGTGAAGATGTGCGAATAGGTCTCGTGCATCTTCCCGTATTCCCGCTCCAGATCGTGAAACCCGGCATGGAAGGAATAACCGTCCTTCATGATGAACTCGCGCCCGCGCATGACGCCGAAGCGCGGGCGAATCTCGTCGCGGAACTTGCTTTGTATCTGGTAGAAATGCACGGGCAACTGGCGGTAGCTGCGAATCTCCCGGCGCACCACATCGGTGATGACCTCCTCGTGCGTGGGGCCGATGACGAAATCCCGCTGGTGGCGATCCTTGAAGCGCAAAAGCTCCGGGCCGTACTTTTCCCAACGGCCCGATTCCTGCCACAGTTCAGCGGGCTGCACAGCGGGCATCAGGAGTTCCAGCGCGCCGGCGCGATCCATCTCCTCCCGAACGATGGCCTCGACTTTCTTCAGCACCCGGAGGCCCAGGGGCATCCAGGTGTAAACGCCCGCAGCGACACGCTTGATGAGTCCGGCGCGCAGCATGAGCTGCTGGCTTGCGATTTCGGCATCGGCGGGGGCTTCTTTCAGGGTGGAGAGGAAAAACTTGGAAGAATGCATGGAAAACATCCGTGGTGGATCAAGCTGGTGATTTTACATCGGATAGATACTTTTGCATGGAAAGCCGGGTTATGGAAAAATGGCGGGAGATTGAATTTTTGCAGGATGGTCGCCATGCTTGACCGGGAAGGATTTCGCCCCAATGTGGGAATCATTTTATGTAACGACAAGAACGAGGTTTTCTGGGGAAAGCGGATTCGTGAACACGCCTGGCAGTTCCCGCAAGGCGGCATCAAGCGCGGCGAGACGCTTGAGGAGGCCATGTACCGGGAATTGCACGAAGAGATCGGCTTGCGGCCCGAACACGTCACGATCCTGGGCCGCACCCGGGGCTGGCTGCGCTACGAGGTGCCAACGCACTGGATTCGGCGCGAATGGCGTGGTTCCTACCGCGGCCAGAAGCAGATCTGGTTCTTGCTGCGCCTCGTCGGGCGCGACAACGACATTTCGCTGCGCGCGAGTTCGCATCCGGAATTCGACGCCTGGCGCTGGCACGAATACTGGGTTCCCCTGGAGGCAGTGGTCGAGTTCAAGCGCGATGTCTATGCGCAGGCGCTGGAAGAACTCTCCCATTTCCTCAATGTTTGCCCGCCTGATGAACCGCCCGGACTGGATGGCGAAGGCGGCGGGGCCGACGCCCGCCTTGCGCGAAAGGCGCGGGCATGAAGGCGAGGCACGAAAGCATGCGCGACAAAGGGAGTTGGCCACCGGGAACACGGGGCGTTGTGGCGTGGCTCTTCGCGGCTTTTTCCTCTTTCGCCTTTTCCCCGTTTTGTTCGCCCGCCCTGGCCGCGCCTGCGGCGGAGGAATTCGTGGAACAGCCCTGGCGGGAGGAAAAGGTGGAATTGCCGCCTTTTCCTGAAAACGCATCCCTGCTCGATTTCTATGTCAGCCCAACGACCACGAACCGTTTTTTCATTGACCTGGAACATCTTTCGGCAGGTAAGGATGGCGTTCTGCGCTATACGCTCGTGGTATTGAGCGCCTCTGGCGTGCGGAACGTCACGTTTGAAGGCATGCGTTGCGCAACGCGGGAGCGGCGCATTTATGCCTCGGGAAGAAACGACAAGCGCTGGGTTTCCTCCCGGAATGAAAGCTGGTTTCCCATCCTGGAGGGCGGAGCGAACCGCCATCATGCGGCCTTGTTTACGGAATTTTTCTGCCCCGGTGGCGTGATCGAGACGCGCCCAGAAGAGATTCGGAAGGCATTCAAACGGGAAGGAAACCCTTATCCGGAAAACGGCTCTTGAGCGGGCAGCGCATCCGAACAAAAATCCATCGGGAAAGGAAATGGAACATGAACCGGCAGGATCAATTCATCATTGGCCTTGATCGCGCCTTGCGCGCTCTTTTCGTGGAAACGCCCGGCCTGCGTCCGCCTCCCTTTGAGCAGGAGCCGGAGGCGGATTTGCGTCCGGAAACGCGGCGGCGGGTAGCCGCGCTGATGCGGGTCAATCACGCGGGGGAAGTCTGCGCGCAGGCTCTGTACCAAGGGCAGGCATTGACTGCGCGCGACCCTGGGAATCGCGCCGAACTGGAAAAAGCCGCGCAGGAGGAAATGGAGCATCTGGCATGGACCGGGCAACGCATCCGGGAATTGGGTGGTCGCAAGAGTTTCCTGAATCCTTTCTGGTATGCGGGCGCCTTGGGCATTGGCATGCTGGCGGGCAAATGCGGCGAAAAATGGAATCTTGGTTTTTTGGCGGAAACCGAACGGCAGGTTGCCGCGCACCTGCAAGGTCATCTGGAACAAATTCCGGAGGAGGATGCGCGTTCGCGGGCCATTGTCCGGCAAATGCAGGCGGATGAAACGCGCCATGCCGAAACCGCGCTGCGCCTGGGCGGCGTCGCCTTGCCGAAAGCGGCGCGGGGCCTCATGCGATTCTGCGCGAAGGTCATGACGAAGACGGCCTGCCGGATCTGAGCCAAGGGAAATTCGCAGGGCCGATTTTGGAAAACGCGCAGAAAACACAATATCGGCTGTTGCGCCATTTTGTTTTTTTGTGATTTTTTCCTGGATTCACTTGCCTTGGTTTCGTGTTTTATTCTAGAATAGGCCCGCTTTTTAAACAACAGTAGGAGTGTTTTACCATGGTTGATCTTGCTAGCCTTTCCCTCGTGGAACTTCAGGACCTGGAACGGGTGATCCCCAAGGAAATTCGCCGCCGCAAAGCGGAAGATAAAGCCAAGGTTCACAAGCAACTGCAAGAGTACGCAAAATCTCAAGGTTTTACTCTGGATCAGTTTGTCAGCGGTACGGCTCCCGTGACCCGGCGTTCGACCAGCAAGGTCGAGGCCAAATACCGCCATCCGGAACAATCGGACCTGGAATGGAGCGGTCGCGGTCGCAAGCCCAAGTGGCTGGAGGCTTGGTTGAGCAGTGGCGGCACTTTGGAGCAACTGGCGATCTGATCCGGTTTCATCCAGAGCAAGCTTCGGTTTGGAATCTCCTTCGGGAGGTGGGCAGTCTGGCATGGAAGGGGAATTCTCCTTCCATGTTATGTTGTATGGTTACGAATATGGATTGAAACAGGCATGCGAATTCTCCTGAGTAACGATGATGGTTATTTCGCGCCGGGGATTGCCCATCTTGCGGAATCGCTTGCGGATTTGGGAGAAATCATCGTTGTCGCGCCGGAGCGGGATCGTTCCGGCGCAAGTAATTCCTTGACGCTGGATCGTCCGCTTTCCCTGCGGCAAGCGCCAAATGGCTTTTATTTCGTGAATGGCACGCCGACAGATTGTGTGCACCTGGCGGTCACAGGCATGTTGACGCAATTGCCGGACATGGTGATTTCCGGAATCAACCACGGCGCCAACATGGGGGACGATACGCTTTATTCCGGCACCGTTGCCGCAGCAACGGAGGGCTATCTCCTGGGGATTCCCTCATTCGCGGTTTCCCTGGTCGGCAAGGAAGCCTCGCATTTTGAAACAGCCGGTGAGATCGCCCGGCAACTGGCCTTGCGTTTCATGCGTTCCCCGCTCCACGAACCCGTCCTCTTGAACGTGAATGTGCCCGACCTGCCCGCCGAGCGACTTTCCGGCACATGCGTGACGCGCCTGGGGCGGCGTCACAAGGCGGAGCCGGTCATCCGCATCACGAGTCCGCGCCGGGAAACCATGTACTGGGTCGGCGCGGCGGGGGAAGCGCAGGATGCGGGCGAGGGCACGGATTTTCACGCGGTCGCCCAAGACCAGGTTTCCATCACGCCCTTGCAGATCGACCTGACCCATACGCAACAATTTTCGCAAATCCGTTCCTGGCTTACATGAAAAAACTGACCGGCCTTGGCATGACTTCGCAACGCACACGCGCCCGCATGGTCGAGCGCCTGCGCGACAAGGGCATTCGAGACGAGGCGGTGCTGGCCGTCATGGGCACGGTGCCGCGCCATATCTTCGTTGATGAGGCGCTGGCCTCGCGCGCCTATGAGGATAGCGCCCTGCCGCTTGGGTGCTTGCAGACCATCTCCCAGCCCTATGTCGTGGCGCGCATGGTCGAGGAACTGCTCGCCGGACGCGAGCGGCTGGGGAAGACGCTGGAAATCGGGACGGGATGCGGCTACCAGGCCGCCATTCTGGGAAGTCTGGGCCAAGAGGTGTATTCGGTGGAGCGGATCGCGCCGCTCTTGGTGTTGGCCCGGCAGAACCTCAAGGCGCTGCCCGGCATCCACGTGCACCTGAAACACGCCGATGGCGCGCTGGGCTGGCCGGAGGCTGCGCCTTTCGACAACATCATCATGGCGGCCGCAAGCCTGCGTCCGCCGCCCGAATTGCTGGCGCAACTGGCAACCGGCGGTCGCCTCGTCTTGCCAGTCGGGGGCAAGGAACAGTATCTTTGCCGAATCGAGCGAACGGCACAAGGCTATTCCGAGACGCGCCTGGAGCCGGTTCGCTTCGTCCCTCTGTTACCTGGAACTGAATGATGGCCCAAACGACGTTTTTTCGTGCTGCTGTGCTGCCCCTGCTTCTTGCGGGTTGCGTGAGCGATTCCCTCGCGCCGGTGGAAAATCGCCCGGTTTCCCTGCCCGGCCTTGCGGATGGCGCTGCTGCGGCCGCCGTCGCGCCAAAGCCGGGCTACCACGTGGTGCAGAAAGGGGAAACGCTCTACGGCATCGCCCTGGAATCTGGTCAGGATTACAAGGATATTGCTGCCTGGAACAAGCTTTCCGATCCGAATGTGATTTCCATCGGGCAGGTATTGCGTGTGCAGCCGCCGGAGGATGCCGTGGTGACGACGCCGGTGGCGATCGGCGCCGCAGTCGAGCAACGTTCGCTGGATGGCGCGCCGACGCCAGTTGCAGCGGCGGCAGGCGCTGGTCTCAGTTCTGCGACCTTGAAGCGCGAACCCAGGGTCAACAAGGAGCCTTATTCGGATGCGGCCTATGCGCGCGCGCAGCAAGAGGCGCAAACCGTTGCGCGCGCGCCTGTCCAGACCGTGAGCGTGTTGGCAACGCCGCCCGCGCAGACGGCAGCGCCGACGAGCACGGCAGCGACAGCCACCGCAGCCCCCCCGGCGAATCCCAAGCCCGCAGCGGCAGCCGCCGCAACCGCTTCCGGGCTGGTCTGGGCTTGGCCTGCGCGTGGCAAGACCATCACCGCGTTTTCGCCACAGAGCAAGGGGATCGACATCGCGGGCAAGGCCGGAGACCCTGTGCAGGCGGCGGCGGATGGTCGGGTGGTTTATGCCGGAAATGGCTTGCGCGGCTATGGCCAGTTGGTGATCGTCAAGCACAATGCCACCTATCTTTCCGCCTACGCCCACAATCGCAAGATTGTGGTGAAAGAGGGGCAGGAGGTAAAGCGCGGCGAGAAGATCGCGGAAATGGGCAATACGGATAGCGATGCCGTCAAGCTGCACTTTGAAATCCGCCAGAAGGGGAATCCGGTGGAACCCTTGCAGCATCTCCCCAAACCGTGACATGAGCAGCATGGATACAGAGACATCCGGCGATGAAGCGCCTGACCCGGCATCCGCCGGGCTATTGCTGGAAGAGGATACCAGGGATGTCACCCAGCTTTACCTGAACCGGATCGGCGAGAAACCGCTGCTTTCCGTGGAGGAAGAGCGGGAAATCACGCAGCGGGTCAAGGCAGGAGATTTCGCCGCGCGCCAAAAAATGATCGAGCACAACCTGCGGCTGGTGGTCAATATTGCCAAGCGTTATTTGCACCGGGGCATTCCCTTGCTGGATCTCGTGGAAGAGGGGAATCTCGGCCTGATCCACGCGCTGGAAAAATTTGATCCGGACAAGGGTTTTCGTTTTTCCACCTACGCGACATGGTGGATTCGCCAGGCCATCGAGCGGGGCGTCATGAACCAGGCCCGCACGATCCGCCTGCCAATCCACGTCATCAAGGAACTGAACAGCGTCCTGCGCGTCATGCGCCAGATGGAAAGCCGGACGCCGCCGCCTTCCGTGGAAGAAATCGCGCTTATTCTGGAGAAAAAACCGGAAGAGGTGGCGCGTCTTCTGGAACTCAATGAATACATCGCCTCCCTGGATTCGCCGCTGGAAATTGATTCCGACCATTCCCTCATTGATTTCATCGCGGACGAGCACGGCGGCACGCCGGAAAGCCTGCTGGAAAACAACGAAGTGCGCCAGTTCGTGTGGCGTTGGCTGGAAGAATTGACGTTTCGCCAGCGCGACATCGTGGAGCGCCGCTATGGGCTGAATGGTCGTGATCCCGCCACACTCGACGAAATCGCTGCGGATCTCGGCCTTACCCGGGAACGGGTGCGCCAAATCCAACTGGATAGCCTGCGCTGCCTGCGCAAGATCAGCAAACGCGGCGGTGTTACCCGTGAAAGTCTTTTCTAGCCGTCTCCGGTCGTGCCATGCCTTCCGGATTTCCATGTTTGCGAAAAACGCCGCCAGCCGCCGAAGGATCGCCGTGTCGGTATTCTTTGATAGTCCCCCAGCGCGCCCTGAACCACCGTACTCCTGTACAAGCCATCGAAGAATGGAAACACAAAAAAACCGATAGCATTCGATTCGTCCCGGAATATGATCTGGCGCAGGACGCGATGGCGGAATCCCTGGCGGAGCAAATGGGCCAGGTCACGGCGCAGATGATGAGCAAGAACATGAACATCGCGCCAACCATAGAGATTCGTCCTGGTTATAGATCCAATGTCATGGTTACGAAGGATATGACATTCAACACGCCGTACCAGTCGTTTGACTATTGGGTTTTTCCCAACCAACCACGGAAGCATTACCTGTCGCATTCCGGACGATTCGATTCGCGCCGGTTTATGATCGGGCGGCTCTTGACACATACGGAACGCGACATGCTACTCATTTAGAATTATACGGAACGCGACAGATGAATGATTTTCCGGGAAAGTTTGCCGCCTTGCCGCACGGAGACAGGCTACAATCTTGCCCATGAACATTACTGCACTTTTCTTCAGCAAGAGCCTGCGTCGCATCGAGGCGGCGCATGGGACGGAGGGGCTGATGGGCTATGCGGGCGCGGCGGCGGCCGAGTTCGCGCGGCAGCTTCTCGAACGCAACGCGCCAGTTCTGGTGCTGGTTGGCCCCGGCAATAACGGGGGCGACGCGCTGGTCATGGCGCGTCATCTGCGTGAGCGTCGCGTGGAAGTCTGCGTGATAATGATCGCCAATCCCGCTACCTTGCCGGAAGAAGCCGCGCAAGCCTATCGGGATTTCACGGCGGCAGGCGGCGTCACGCATGCGACCATTCCGCTCGATTGCGCCTGGGGCTTGATCGTCGATGGCTTGTTCGGCATCGGGCTTGCCCGGGCGCTTGAACACGGCTACGCCAAGCTGGTCGAGGCCGCGAACGCGCTGGCAGACGAATATCGCTGCCCTGTGCTGGCGCTCGACGTGCCTTCGGGCCTGAACGCGGATACCGGGCTGGCCGCTCGACCCACTATCCACGCAAGCCATACGCTCACCTTCCTGCGCGCCAAGCCCGGCCTTTTCACTGCCGACGGCCCCGACTATTGCGGCGAGATCCAGATCTGCGATCTTGGCCTCACGGATGGCGAGACCGGCGCGCCGGACGGCAACCTCGTCTCCCGGAAGAGTTTTGCCCGCTGCCTCGTTCCTCGCCGCCGCAACAGCCACAAGGGCAATTACGGCACGGTGGGCATCATTGGCGGGGCGCGCTCCATGATGGGCGCGGTCATCCTCGCCGGACGCGCCGCGATCAAGCTGGGAGCGGGGCGCGTGCTCCTGAGTTTCCTGGATGACCGCGCCCCGCAGGTGGAATTCGAGCAACCGGAATTGATCCTCAGGAATCCCGAGACCATGTTCGAGGCCGGATTGAACGCGCTCGTCTGTGGCCCCGGCCTGGGCCGCAGCCTGCAAGCCGCGGAACTTCTGGAACGCACACTCGCCACGCCCGTCCCTCTGGTGCTCGATGCAGACGCGCTCAACATCCTCGCCTTCGAGGAAGGCATGCAGACCCGGGTGGCCATGCACCCGGCCCCGGTCATCCTCACGCCACATCCCGCCGAAGCGGGACGGCTCCTGGATTTGCAGACCGAAAACATCCAGCAGAACCGGGTGCAGATTGCCCTGGAACTCGCCCAGCGTTTCCAGGCCTGGGTCACGCTGAAAGGTTGCGGGAGCGTGATTGCCACACCGGAGGGTGATTGGTGGATCAACCCGACCGGCAACCCTGGCCTTTCCAGCGCCGGGTCGGGCGATGTGCTGACCGGCATTGTTGCGGCGCTGGTCGGTCAGGGCTGGCCGCCCACCGAGGCGCTGCTCGCCGCCTGCCATCTGCACGGGCAGGCCGCCGATGATCTCGCCGCCGCCGGCATCGGCCCGGTGGGCCTGTGCGCCGGGGAACTCGCGGACGCCGCCCGTAGCCGGTTCAATCGCTGGCTCGCGGGAAACTGAACGGAAAACGTGCCGGAGGAAATTCCGGATACGATAGGCACATGAAAGTAGCAGGCACAAGAAAAGCAGGGGCATGCCCCTGCTTTTTAACATGCAACGTTGCTGGCTTACTGCGCGGGCGTGACTGTGTCGATAGGCGCGGGCGCTGCTGTATCCGCAGGAGCGGCAGATTCTTCGGCGGGCGCGGCTTCCCCGGCAGGGGCGGCTTCGGCAGGAGCAGAATTGGAGGCATCTTCGGTAGCGCCCTCGGCAGGCGCAGCAGCGTCTCCGGCAGGCGTGGCTTCCGCTCCCTCGGCGGCAGGCGCGGCGCTTTCTTCCGTAGCCGGGGCAGCTTGCTGTTCAGGCGTAGCGGCTGGAGCCTCCTGAGCCGGTGGCGGAGGAGGCGCATTAGGAGGTGTTTCCCCGCCATCACAGGCAGCCAGGGAAAAAGCAAGCAACGCAGCAAGGAGAAAAGACTGTTTCATTGAAGGATCCTTTGGGTAATCGAGACTTTAGAGAAATTCTAGACCGGAAGTGTTCCAGTCAGGCGGGCATTATAGCAAGCTTATCGGCAGCACAATAACCTTGCCGGTATACGGCGATTCGCCTGTGTATTTTTCGCAACAAAACACCGCTTCCAGTGCCGTTTCGCTCCCGATCAGCGCCCCGAAAGGCCTGCCGTAGTCGCAGTGAATGGGCGTCCGCCATCCTTCCAGATGGCGTCGAAACGCTTTTGGTAGGGTATGATTTCTTCCTTGTCATCCAGGATGAGCTTGGCGCGGGGCTGCCCGAAATCAAAGCGAACCAAGGCATGCGCGCCATCCGCGACGACCAGCGTATCGCGCAGGATGTGCAGGTTCCTGTGCACCTGCTGGATTTGCAGGGCCGCGCTGTTGCTCTTGAGCAATTCCAGCAGCCGTGGCTGGTTGCTGCGCAGGGCGCCAGTCTGCTTCAACGCGATCCGGATCGTTGCGCCGGGATCCCCGGTCAGGAATACCCGCAACGCTTCCATGCGGGCAAGCTCGTTCAGCCCCAAACGCTCCAGATCGTCATCGAAAATCGACAGGCTGTAGCGCGCCCGGGCCAGAAGTTGGTCGAAGGCGGCGCGATAATCGCTCCAGGCAGTCATCATTTCGATTGTCATGGACGCAAGTTTAGTAGAATCGGTCGCTTTTGTGGGAACATTTTTGGGAGTCATCCGTGCCCATCGGTATTGTTGAAGCTTTGGATCACGAGGCGAGAGGGATTGTCCGCGCAGATGGCAAGGCTATTTTCGTGGATGGCGCCCTGCCGGGCGAGTGTGTGGAATACGCAAGTTTCCGGGCGAAGCCGAACTACGAGCAGGCGCGTCTTGTGCGGGTTCTCGAACCGTCTTTCGCGCGCGTGGCGGCGCGTTGTCCGCATTTCGGCCTTTGTGGGGGCTGCGTCATGCAGCATCTGGAACTCTCGGCGCAGGCGGCCGCCAAGGCGCGGGTGTTGGAAGACGCCCTCTGGCATATTGGCCGAATCCGCCCCGAGGTAATCCTGCCGCCCATCCAGGGGCCAGCCTGGGGCTATCGTCACAGGGCGCGGCTGGGCGTGCGCCGGGTTCCCCGGAAGGGCGGCGTGCTGGTCGGCTTCCATGAGCGCAGGAGCAGCTACATCGCCGATCTTTCCACCTGCCCGGTTTTGCATCCGCGCGTCGCGCGCCTCTTGCTCCCCCTGCGGGAACTGATCGACGGGCTTTCCATCGCCGAACGCCTGCCGCAAGTCGAAGCCGCCGTGGGCGAGGGGTGCGTCGCGCTGGTCTTCCGCATCCTCGCGCCTTTGACCGGCACGGACGAAACGCGCCTCCGGCACTTTGCCGACCAGCATCAGGTCACGCTCTACCTGCAACCCGGAGGGCCGGAAAGCGCCTGCCGTTTCCACCCGCTGCCCGGCCCGGAGCTTGCCTACCGGCTGCCGGAGCACACGCTCTCGCTGCGTTTCCAGCCGACGGATTTCACGCAGGTGAATCATGCGATCAACCGGGTCCTGATCCGCCGGGCGCTTGCGCTTCTGGAGCCGCGTCCCGGCGAGCGCATTGCGGATTTGTTCTGCGGACTGGGCAACTTCACCCTGCCTATCGCCCGGAAAGGCGCTCAAGTGCTTGGCGTGGAGGGTAGCCCCGCCCTGGTGGCGCGGGCAGTGGAAAACGCCTGCCGGAACGCGCTTTCCGAACGGACGCGCTTTGAAACCGCCAACCTTTTCCTGCGCGCGCCGGCATCCTCCTTGCGTCTGGACGATTTCGCCAAGCTCCTCATTGACCCGCCCCGGGAAGGGGCGCTGGAAATCGTGAAATCCCTGCCGGAGCGCGGAGGCCCGCAGCGCATCGTGTACGTTTCCTGCAACCCTGCCACTCTGGCGCGGGACGCGGCCATCCTCGCGCACCAGAAACGCTACCGCCTGGCTGCCGCCGGAGCGGTGAACATGTTCCCCCACACCGCCCACGTGGAATCCATCGCCCTCTTCACGCGGGATTGAGCGCGCAGCAAAAGCGAACATGCTAGAATCCGCAGCCTGAACGACAAGAAGAAAACAAGAGGAAGCGTGGCCGAGTGGTTGAAGGCACCTGTCTTGAAAACAGGCAACGGGCAACCGTTCGTGAGTTCGAATCTCACCGCTTCCGCCACCACCCAATCCGGGGTAGTCCGATAAAGGCCGTTAAACTCCAGTAAATACGCGGGTTCCGGCCTTTTTCTTGTGTCCGGGATGCGACACCTACTTCTCCACATAGGGATTGTGGCTGGTGTTGAATTGGATGCGCAGTGGCGTGCCGGTGAGGCGGAAGACGGTGCGGAAGGTGTTTTCCAGGTAGCGGGTGTAGCTTTGGGGAATCTTGTCCAGTGCGTTGCCGTGGATGACGATGATCGGGGGATTGACGCCGCCCTGGTGGGCGTAGCGCATTTTCGGGCGGAACGCGCCGTGGCGGGGCGGAGCCTGGCGGGCCACGGCCTCCTGGAGCACGCGCGTGAGCCGGGGCGTGGAAAGATTGGCCGTGGCGGCGGCATAGGCGCTCTCCACGGAGGCAAAGAGCGTTTTCAGCCCTGTCCCTTCCCGGGCGGAAATGAAGTGTGTCCGGGCGAAATCCAGGAACTGGAGCTTGCGTCCCAGTGTGGCGCGAACCTGGCTTCTGGCGTAGCTTTCGAGGCCATCCCACTTGTTGATCGCCACAACCAGCGCCCGGCCTGATTGCAGGATGAAATCGGCAATGTGCGCATCCTGCTCGGCGATGTCCTGTTGCGCGTCCAGCATCAGGATGACCACGTGGGCAGCCTCGATCGCTTGCAGGGTCTTGATGACGGAAAACTTCTCGATGGCCTCGAAGACCTTGCCTTTCTTGCGAATGCCCGCCGTGTCGATCAGGCTGTATGTTCTGCCGTTGCGCTCGAAATCAACATGGATGGCATCGCGTGTGGTGCCGGGCTGGTCAAAGGCGATTACCCGCTCCGCGCCGACCAAGGCATTGATGAGGGTGGATTTGCCAACATTGGGCCGCCCGGCAATGGCGACCTTCAGGGTATCGGGTTTTTCTTCCCCGGCTTCAGGAAGGAGGAAGGCTTCCAGAGCCAGATCAACGAGCGCATGCACACCATCGCCGTGGGCGGCGGAAATGGCAAGCGGCGCGCCCAAGCCCAGTTCGTGGAATTCGGCGGCGACCACGCCCCGATCCATGCCCTCGCTCTTGTTTACGACGACGAACACCGGGCACTTCAGGCCGCGCAACTGCCTGGCAATCTCGTGATCCAGCGGCGCAAGGCCGTCGCGCCCGTCCACCAAGAAGAGGATGGCGTCGGCCTCCGCGAGCGCCTGCCCGGTCTGGCGGGCCATCTCGTGCAGGATGCCGTCCCGCGCCAGCGGCTCGAAACCGCCGGTATCCACGACCAGGAAGGGCTTGTCGCCCAGATGGCCGTGTCCATAGTGCCGGTCGCGCGTCAGCCCCGGCAAATCGGCCACAATGGCGTCCCGGCTTTTGGTCAGGCGGTTGAAGAGTGTGGATTTGCCGACATTGGGCCGCCCCACCAGGACGAGTACGGGTTTCATGGGAATGGCTGCCTCATGTCAATGGTTGTGGATTTTGCGGGATGCCTGCCATCTGCGGGACGATTTGTCGAGACCTGATATCAGGCTGCGCCAAGCGATACAACGATCGGACAGTCCCTGTTTTCCCAAATGTATAGCAGATAAACCTTCCTGCCATCCTTTTCCCACACGAATATTTCATCGAAGACGGATACGGTTCCGAGAACGTCTACCCAGTCAAGAGCATCGGGCATTCGTCCGTTATAAATGGCGGGGCCGAGACGCTCCGAAATTTCATCTGCTGTTTGTTGGAAGAACCGAAAATAGATGTCTCCGGTATCAGACAGGATTTCCCCATCGTATTCTTCTTCAGGGAAGGACAACGAAGCAGCCAGTTCGATTTCGCTTGGCGCGCCAGCAAGCACGGTGGCAATCGACTCTTCAAGAGGCGAAGAGACTTGATGTTCAGAGTAAGGAAGTTGCATGGTCGTCACAATAAAACCTCTTGAATGGTGGTTGAAAAGATTGGCGGCGCTTCGCGCCGCGAGAAGCATTCCCCCTCCCTGACCCTCCCCCTGAAGGGGGAGGGAATTTTTTTACAGGGCAGGGGTTGTTGTGCGCAGGCTCTTATTCGAGCGTGAACAAAAATACCCGACCGCCCTGAGTTTGCGCCAGGATGCGGCCATCGGCATCCAGCGAGAGGGCCAGCACCGGCGTGCCGTCCGTGGACTGTCGCCCAACCAGTGTGCCGGTCTGCCGCGAAAGGAGGTGGAGAATGCCTTCGGCGTCGCCCACGGCGAGATGGTCACGGCCCACGGCAAGCGGCGCGGTCAGCTTGCGATGCAGGAGACGATCCTGCTTCCAGCGGCTGCCTCCGGTCGCCAGCGCAAAGGCGAGGACGGCGCTGCTCCCGTCGGTAACGTAAATGCTTTCGGGATCAATCGCCAAACCGGCGCTCGAAGAGACTTCTTTCGACCAGAGCGTGCTGCCGTTCTGCGAGAAATCAAAGCAGGTGAGCTTTCCCTGAAAAGCGACGGCACAACCGACAGGGCCGAGCAAAGCGGGCGGCGAGACCACATCGGCGATGCGATCCAGTTCCGTCGCGCCCTTGGGCAGGGCCACATTTCCCTCCCAGACCGGCGCGCCGTTCAGGACGGAAATGGCGACCAGCTTGCCGCCGGGAAAACCCGCCAGCACAAACTGGTCCGCCATGCGCAGGGGCGCGGCGCTGCGCAGGAAGAGACTGGGCACGGGTCGCTGGTAGAGCCATTTCCGCTTGCCCTCAGCGTCAAAGGCGATAATGCGATGATCCCCGCTGCGAACAATCACCAAGCCTTCCTCCACCAAAGGCGGCGAGAGTATTTCGCTGCTGGCGCGCGCCTGCCAGAGCGGCGCGCCATCCCGGGCAGAGAAAACGAGGATTTCGCCTTCGGCTGTCCCCACCGCCACAAGCTCGCCATCACTCCCCACTCCGGCAGAAAGCGGCCGCCCCGCCTGGATGCGCCAAACAGCCACGCCATCCTCCAGCCGGGCGACACTGCCGTCCGCCGCCGCGACGAAGACGGCATTCCCCACGATGGCAGGCGAGAAGATCGCCGTCCCTGCCTTGCCGATGGAATAACTCCACGATGGACGCAGGGTCACGAGCGGCTGGATCGCCTCCAGCCGGGTCATGCGCGGTGCTTTGCTGGCGAAGGGATTCAGGCTGCCCAGGCTGCCAATCCCCAAATCACCAAGACTGGAACAAGCCGCAAGGCCGCACACCACAAGAGCCGCTGCCAAAAAACGGGCAAGGCGCTTCTTCCCCAATCCCTGATTCCGAGAGAGATTCCTGGACATTACGCGCCTCCCAGCACTTCGAGCTTGAGCCGCAGGGTTTCGGCGAGCGGGCCTTCGAGTGTCTCCGCGTCGATGACAGGCGCTGGAGTACCCGGAGTTTCCGGGCGCTCCGCGGCATCCTTCCGCGCCGTCTCGACCAGGAGAGAGAGGGCTTCCCGGTAGGCGGCGCGAGCTTCTTCCGGCTTTTCCTGCGCCAGAAGGATGTCGCCCTTCAGTTCGGTATAGGCGGCGACAAAGGGCGGCGACGGCTTCTGCGCGAGTTCCGCCAAGGCTTCGTCATAGGCTTTTTCGTCGAGCAGGACGCCCGCCAGGCGCAGGCGGGCGGTATCGCGCAATTCCCCGGTGCTGTGCCGTACCGCCCAGGCGAGATGTTCCCTGGCGTTTTTGGCGTCCCCTTCGTCGAAGGAGGCGCGCGCGGCGACGAGCGCGCCCAGTTGGGCATAGGTGGTGCCGCCGTATTTTTGCTGCAATTCCGTGGCGATGGAGCGCACCTCCTTGGGATTGCGCGAGCGTTGCAGCGTGCTGTACAGGATGCCCGCCTCCTCAGCGCGCTGGTTCTGGTACCAATCCCAGACACGCCAGCCGATGATGGCAAGCGCCCCCAGCGTGACGCCCAGCGTGATGCGCGCGCCATGTTGCTGCCACCAGTTCTTGATTTGATCGATTTTTTCTTGTTCTTCCAGGTCGTAGGCCATGGTCGGAATTCCTTTGGGTCAGGTTGATAGAGCTTGTTCATGCGGGGATGTGCATTCCCGCAAGGTCGCAAGGACACCTTCCAGCGGCAATGGCTGCTGCCCGAAGGCAGCGTCGCGCAGGGCCTTCAGTTGCACCTTGCCTGTTGCGGCTTCGTCGTCGCCGATGATGACCGCGAATTGTGCGCCGGAGGCATCCGCCTTCTTGAGTTGCGCCTTGAAACTGCCGCCGCCGCAGTGCAGGATCGTGGCGATTCCCGCGTCGCGCAATTGCTCCGCGACCCGGAAGGCCCAGGAGGTGGCCGCAGCGCCCCGGTGCGCGAGATACACCGTTACACTTTCTTCCTTGCTGGGCGCCTCAAGGCGCATGAGGGAGAGGAGGCGCTCCAGACCGATGGCAAAACCACAGGCGGGCGCAGGCTTGCCGCCCAGTTGCGCGACAAGGCCATCGTAACGGCCGCCGGCGCAGACCGTGCCTTGCGCGCCCAGTCGCTCCGTCACCCACTCGAAGACGCTGCGGTTGTAGTAATCCAGACCCCGCACGAGGCGAGGATTGATCTCGAAACGCACACCTGCCTCGGTGAGCAGGCGCTGCAATTCCTCGAAATGGAGGCGTGATTCTTCGTTCAGGTACGCAAGAAGCCGGGGAGCCTGGGCGCAAATTTCTTGCAATGCCGGATTCTTGGTATCGAGGATACGCAAGGGATTGCTGTGCAGGCGGCGTCGGGCGTCCTCATCCAGATGTTCCGCATGGCGCTCCAGATAGGCGATGAGGTCGGCGCGGTGTTTCTGGCGTTCATTCAGGTCGCCCAGGGTGTTGAGTTGCAGGCGCAGGTGTTTTGCAACGCCCAGACGCGCCCACAGACGGGCTTGCAGCACAATTTGTTCGGCGTCGATGTCCGGGCCGGAAAGGCCGAAGGCTTCAACGCCCATTTGGTAAAACTGGCGGTAGCGATCTTTCTGCGGATTCTCGTGGCGAAACATCGGCCCCAGATAATAGAGACGCAAGATGGGCGCGCTCGCCAGCAAGCCATGCTCGACCACGGCGCGCACACAGCCCGCGGTGCCTTCCGGGCGCAGGGTCAGGGGCGTGCCGCTCAACTGATCGTGAAAGGAGTACATCTCCTTTTCCACGATATCGGTGACTTCCCCGATGGAACGGGTGAAGAGCGCAGTGTGCTCGACGATGGGCAGGCGGATGGGCCGGTAGCCATAGCGCCGGAAACAATCCCGCGCAATGCCTTCCACGGTTTCCCACAACCCGGCCTCTTCGGGCAGGATATCCTTCATGCCGCGCACGGACTGGAGCGGCCTACGTTCGTCCTGCCCTGTCTTTTCAGCCGTTTCGTTTTTCTCTGTCATGGTTCAGGAATCATTCCTTGCATATTTGCGGTCAACATAGGCTTCGATCATCTGGATGAATTCATCCGCGATGCGTTCACCTTTCAGGGTCGCGGTTTTTTCGCCATCCTCATAGACTGGCGCGGCATGCGCTTCCCCGGTTCCGGGAAGCGAGATGCCGATTCCGGCATGGCGCGATTCGCCGGGGCCATTGACCACGCAGCCCATGACCGCCACATTCAGCGTCTCGACGCCCTGGCGTGTCCGCCGCCATTCGGGCATGCGACGGCGCAGGTGTTCCTGCACGTCCCGCGCCAGAAGCTGGAAGAACTCCGAAGTGGTGCGGCCACAGCCGGGGCAGGCGATTACCTGCGGCGTGAAGGCGCGCAATCCCAAGGATTGCAGGATTTCCTGCGCCACGACAACTTCCCCGGTACGCGCGCCGCCCGGCTCCGGCGTGAGCGAGACGCGAATGGTATCGCCGATCCCCTGTTGCAGCAAGACCGCGAGCGCCGCCGTGGAGGCCACAATGCCGCGTGTGCCCATGCCTGCTTCGGTCAGGCCCAGGTGCAGCGCGTGGCGGGTACGCGCCGCCAGCGCCGTGTAGATGGCGATGAGATCCGGCACGGCGGAAACCTTGCAGGAGAGCACGATCTGCTCTGCGGGCAGCCCCAGCGCCACCGCCGCCTGCGCGGATTCCAGCGCGGAAGCCGCCACCGCCTCGCGCAGGAGAACGCTGGATTCCAGCGGCGCAGGACGACGGCGGTTTTCCTCCATGAGCCGGGCGAGCACGCGCTGATCAAGGCTTCCCCCATTGACGCCAATGCGCACGGGTTTTTCGTGGCGGCAGGCGAACTCGATCATCGCGGCAAATTGTTCATCCCGTTTCTGGCCGAAGCCGACGTTGCCGGGATTGATGCGGTACTTCGCCAGGGCTTGGGCGCATGCCGGATGTTCGGCGAGCAGGCGATGCCCGTTGTAGTGGAAGTCGCCCACCAGGGGGACATCGACGCCCATCGCCGCCAGCCGGTCGCGGATCTTCGGCGCCGCCGCCGCCGCTTCCGGTGTGTTCACCGTCAGGCGCACGAGCTCGGAACCGGCGCGGGCAAGTTCGGCGCATTGCCGCGCCGTGGCTTCGACATCCGCCGTATCGGTATTGGTCATGGACTGGATGACCACAGGCGCGCCGCCGCCCAGCGTGACCCCACCCACCTTGCAGGCGTAGGTCGCTGTCTGTCCGGAAGATGCTGCGCGGGGCGCGACGGCGGCAGCAGGAAAAGGCGGCATGGGCGCGGACACGGGCACAGGGGGATACTGGGCGGGATTCACGGGAGCGAGAGCCGCGCCACGCCTTCCTGACCGGGTTTCAGGGCAACCGGCGCGCCACGGAAGGAAAGCTCGACGAAGGCGGCATTGCCGATGACAAGGGTAAAGGGCGGCACGCCGGAGACGTCCCCCTCTCCCCCTTGCGGGAAGAGCCGGGCGGCGACGACGGCCTTTGTCCGGTCGCGCACTTCCACCCAGGAATCGCGCCGGAAGCGGAAGTGGAGCGTTTCTGGCGGCGGCGCGCTCGCTGTCGCGCTAGGCGTGGCAGCTTCAGGGACGCTTGCCGACGCGGCGTTGCCGCTTGCGGGATCGCCATCCGCAGCATTGCCGTCCGTAGCGTCGCCGTCTGCAGGACCATTGCCGTCCGCAGTACCCGCAGGACCAGGGATGGGGAGGATTTCCTCTGGCGTCGTGTCGTCGCGCGTCGCGCTGGGGAAAAGGTCGTAGGGCAGGAAATAGATGATGACAGCAGCAACGAAGAGGGCGATGCCCACCGCGACCCAGAGGAGGCCCGTGCTGCCCAGCCGGAACGATTGCCTCTGGAGCGGCAGGACAACGTGCATGGGTTCCGGGAGATCCAGGCGCGGGGCTTTCAGGTCGCGGGATTGGTCGAGGAGATCAAGGAGCGGCAGGGGATCCAGATCAAGAATGCTCGCGTAGTTGCGCACGAAACCGCGCACGAAGGTGCGTTCCGGCAGGCCCTTGCAATCCCCGGCCTCCAGCGCCTCGACCTGGCGTTCGCCCAGCCGCAGCCGCGCCGCGACTTCCGGGATCGACCAGCCTCGCGCCTCCCGCGCCGAACGCAGGCGTTCCCCCGCCTGGGCCGCCGGAATCATGGGCGCGGCTTCAGTCATAATCGCCCTTCAGGAAGGTCTGGTATTCGTTGGAAGTGGGATAAAGCCGACGCAGTTGGGCAAGCAGGCTGCTTTCCTCCGACTTGTTGCCCAGCTTGTGCTCGATCCGCACGCCCAACCACAGGATTTCGGCATTGGGTTCCGAAATCGCGCGCATGACTTCCTGGAGCCGGTTGCGCGCCTCGGTATAGCCGCCTTCCCGGAAAGCGAGCGTTGCCAGCCGCAATTGCGCAAGCGGCGCGCTGTTGCGCCCGAAACGCAGCGCTTGCAGGAGATGGCTGCGCGCGCCCTCGTAGTCCCTGGCTTTCATGGCGCATTCACCGGCGTTGATATAGGCGATGTCCGGCGTGGTGTAGAGCGGGTTGCGAAAGGAATTCTGGAAATACGGGATGGCTTCCTTGGGCTTGTCCCGCTGCTGGCAGAGATACCAGCCGTAGTTGTTGCTCACGTCCGGGTCATTGGGCGCGAGGCTCATCGCCCGCTTGAAATCGGCGTCGGCAGCCGCGAAGTCGCGCAGGGCGGCGTAGATCAGCGCGCGCGTGCTGTAGGCGAGGACATAGGAAGGATCGGTCTTGATGGCAATGTTGGCTTCCTCCAGCGCCACCGAGAGAACTCCGCCCTGGAAATACTGGGAGGCAATTTCCGTGTGCAGACGCGCCCGGTCATCAGTGGACTGCGAGTTCGGGACAGACTGGGGCACCACGACCGGCTGCGCCATGAGGGCGGGCGCGCACAGGGATAGAATGCACAGGGACAGGACGCGCAAGGACAGGAAACGGACGATGTTTTTCTTCATGATGATCTCTCTTCCAGCAAAAGGGTGGTACGTCGCGTGCGATCCCGCACCCGGCCCGCGAGCTGGCCGCAGGCGGCGTCAATGTCGTCCCCGCGGGTCTTGCGGGTCGTCGTGACGACACCGGAAGCCATGAGGATTTCCGCGAAACGGCGCAGCCGCTCCGGGCTGGAACGGCGGTAGCGCGTTCCGGGAAAAGGATTGAACGGAATGAGATTGAACTTGCAGGGCACGTCCCGCGTCAGGGCGGAAAGTTCCCGGGCATCGCGCGCGCGGTCGTTGACATCGGCCAGCATCACGTATTCAAAAGTAATGAAATCCCGCGGCGCGCGTTCGAGATAGCGGCGGCAGGCGGCCATTAACTGGGCGAGCGGATATTTGCGGTTGATGGGGACGAGTGCATTGCGCAGGGCGTCGTTGGGCGCGTGCAGCGAGACCGCGAGCGCAACCGGGCACTCCTCCCGCAGACGATCCATGGCGGGAACCAGGCCGCAGGTCGAGACCGTCACCCGCCGCCGGGAAAGACCGTAGGCGTTGTCGTCCAGCATCAGGCGGAGCGCGGCGACGCTGGCCTCATAGTTGGCGAGCGGCTCGCCCATGCCCATCAGCACGACATTGGAAACGACACTGGAAACGGGGCTTGCGGACAGCATCGCGCCCCCTTCCTTGCCCGAAAGCCGCCCCGTAGGAACCGCTTGCCCGGAACTGCCCGCCGCGCTCGTTGCCGCCGCGCCCGCGAGCGCGCGTTTCACCTGCCAGAGCTGGCCGATGATTTCCGCCGTGGAGAGATTGCGGCTGAAGCCTTGCTTCCCCGTGGCGCAGAAGGCGCATTCCAGCGCGCAGCCCGCCTGGGTGGAAATGCACAGGGTACCGCGCCCGGCTTCGGGGATGAAGACGGATTCCACGACATTGCCGCCGCCCACATCAAAGAGAAACTTGCGCGACCCATCCGCCGAATGCCGGTCGGAAAGCAGGACAGGCGGCGCGACGACGGCGGTCGCCCGCAACCGTTCCCGCAGGGAGCGGGCGATGTTGGTCATGGCATCCGGATGATCGACGCCGGAATGATGCACCCAGCGCAACACCTGCGTGGCGCGAAAGGCTTTCTCGCCTTGTCCGGCGAACCAGGCGTTCATTGCGGCAGGGTCGAGATCCAGAAGGTTCTGCATGGAAAGAGGCGCTTTTTCAGCGACCGCTGTAGAGGTTGATGCCGGGGAAGAAAAAGGCGATTTCCTGCGCGGCGGTTTCGGGGCTGTCGGAGCCATGCACGGCATTGGCGTCGATGGATTCGGCAAAGTCGGCGCGAATCGTGCCCGGCGCGGCCTTCTTGGGATCGGTCGCCCCCATGAGTTCCCGGTTCCTGGCGATGGCGTTCTCCCCCTCCAGCGCCTGCACGACGACTGGCCCGGAGGTCATGAACGCCACCAGTTCGCCGAAGAAGGGGCGTTCCTTGTGCACCGCGTAGAATTGCCCGGCTTCCTGTTCGGAAAGCCAGAGCATCCGGGAAGCGATGATCTTGAGACCGTTTTCCTCGAAACGGGAATAAATCCTGCCGATCACGTTTTTGCGGACAGCATCGGGTTTGATGATGGAAAGTGTGCGCTCGATCGCCATATGTGCTCCAGATATCGGATGAAGTTGAAAATGGCGATTCTATCAGGTGTCAGGGATCAGGGGCAGAGACTTTGTGCCCTGGCTTCTTCGCGCCGGGCTGGCCAGGATGTCCTCGCCGCCCGCGCCATCACCGCTGCCGTGCCCCCCTGTACTTTGTGCCAGGCGGGCGCGTGCCGGTCATGCGTCGGCTTTTCCGCTTCCGGCGGCTGCCTGCTTTTGCTGCTTCACGAGCAGGAGCAGTTTTTTCGAGAGATCGTTTTCCCGCGCCTTGGATTTTTCGAGATCGACCTTCAGGCGTTCGACTTCCACCCGTTTCATTTCCAGCACCCGTTCCTCGGCAGTGCCCAGCAGTTTTTTCGAGAGATCGTTTTCCCGCGCCTTGGATTTTTCGAGATCGACCTTCAGGCGTTCGATTTCCACCCGTTTCATTTCCAGGTCCCCCATCAGGTTGAGCACCCGTTCCTCGGCAGTGCCCTTTTGTCGCCAGACGGCAACCAGCGAGAGCGTGAGGCCAATAATCATCACTCCAAAGATAAACAAGCCCATGATCTTCTCCTGCACGATGAAAGAAAACTTCGAGATTATGCCTGATTCCTCAAGCGTTCCCAATGGATTATCACGACCAGCCGGGGCTTGCTGGCGTTTTCGCAACATGGCCCCTGCTTCCCGGCCCGGAAACGGCGGCGGGCGGAGCCATGCGGCAGGGGATAGAATGACGGCTTTGCGTTCCTTGTTCCCCATCATGGATCTCACTACGCCCGCCCTGCTTTTTCCGGCCATCTCCCTTTTGCTGCTGGCCTATACCAACCGTTTCCTGGCCCTGGCGCAGGTCATCCGGCAACTGCATGCTTCCCGGGCGCGCGAAGCGCGGCTGGCGCGGCTCCAGATTCCCGGCCTCAAGCTGCGCATTCTTCTGATCCAGTACATGCAGGGCTTCGGCGTACTGAGTTTCCTGCTCTGCGCGCTTGCCATGTTCGCCCTCTTCGTGCAGGGAGAGACTGCGGGCAAGGTGTTATTCGGCATCAGTCTGCTCTCGCTTGCGGTCTCCCTGGTGCTCTCCCTCGTGGAAATCCTGATTTCCACCAATGCCCTGTCCGTCGTGGTCAAGGATTTCGAGGCGGAGGAAGAAAGTCCTTCCTGAAAGATTCGCCATCCGCAGCATCGTCGCCGTCCGCAGGATCATCGCCGTCCGCAGGACCCGCAGGGCGCTGGAGGAAGACGCGGATGGCTGCGCAAACCGCGTCTGGCGCTTGCAGATGGGGCGCATGGCCGCATTGCGCCAGAACGCACAGCTGCGTTTGCGGCGCCTGACGCCGGATGCCCTTGATCTGTTCCAGCGTCGCGTATTCGTCCGCCTCCCCCTGGATCGCCAGCACGGGGCAGGTGATCCGCTTCAGCGCCGCCTCGATCGTCCAGTCGCGGCGTTGCGGGGCCAGCCAGGCATTGCACCAGCCATAGAAGGCGGAATCCACATCCTGGTGATAACGCGCCAGACGCTCGCGGAGCCTGCCTTGTTCATAGGCATGACGCGCCCTGGCAATCCCTGCGAGACAAACTTCTTCCACAAAATAATGCGGCGCGATGGTCACAATGCCACGCAAATACTTCGGATCGTGAATGGCGGCGAGCAAGGCAATGCTGCCGCCGTCGCTGTGGCCGATGAGCCAGGGCCGTTCGATCGCCAGCGCTTCCAGGAGCGCGGGCAGGACAAGCGTGGCTTCCCGCTCGAGATAATCCGGCGGCAACGCCTCCCCGGCGGGCCGGGGCGTCGACGCGCCATAGCCGAAACGGGAATAGACGAGGCCGCGCATCCCCAGCGCCGCACAGAGCCGCGCTGGAAAATCCCGCCACAGGGCAACACTGCCCAAGCCTTCATGCAGGAAAACGAGTGTCGGCAGCGTCGGGGGAGCTGGAGCCTCCGCGCCAACCCAGACATATTCCAGCGTCTGCGTCCGGCCTTGGGGCGAGAGGGTGAGGAAGGAAGGGTTCATGAGGCGGCATTATAGACGGCTCCTGGGGCCGGTTTCTTCCTCGCATTTCAGCGAAATTCTGCCGCAGAACCTCCCCTCGCCCCCCGATCACGCAAGGAACACGGAGTGCCCAAGGTCGGACGTACCGACAACTTCGGTTCATCCCCGACTTGCGCGGGGAACATGCAATGCGCTCAGCAGAGCGCGCGAATCACGGAGCCAGTTCATCCCCCGCGCCTACGTGGGGAAAATTGCCGTCCGCAGGACTCAAAAGCTTAGGCCGGCGGGGGCTTCCGGGGCGGGGGGCGGGGCGGGAATCCAGGCGCCGGTGCTGGCCCAGATCGCGGCGAAGGCAATCAGGAGGGCGATTACCAGCGCCACCGCGCCGCCACCCTTGGCGGATTCGCCCTTTTCCACCTGTTTCCAGCCGGTAATCATGGGCAAGAGCAGGTTGTTCTTCTTCACCCGCGCGTAGAAGATGATGGAGGCAAAATGCAGCCCCGCGAAGATCAGGAGGACATTCGCCAGCCAGTGGTGCCATCCCGTCAGGCGCACGGCCAAATCCTCGCTGATGAGTGGGAAGAGCGGGCCTTGGAAGGAGATTTCGTCTGTGGTCAGCAAGCCCAGCACAGCCTGTATGCCGACCAGGGAGAGCAACGCGAAGACGGAAAGCGCGCCCAGTGGGTTGTGTCCCTCGCCGTGCCATGAGCCTTTCAGGTAGGCGGCGATGGCGGCGGGACGCGGGAAGAATTGCCAGAAGCGCGCATAGGTGGAACCAAGAAATCCCCAGACAATCCGAAAGACAACCAGCCCGACCACGAAGATGCCGATCTTGCCGTGCCATTCGATCCAGTTGCCGCCCACCTTGCCCGTGACGAACAGGGCGGCGATGGCGGCGACCAAAAGCCAGTGGAAAAGGCGGGTGGGTAAATCCCATATCCTGATTTTTTGCATGAAGTTCTCCTTTGGGGTGGCGCGTGGAAAAACCGGCGCGCTCTGTTGTAAATAACAAACGTTAAGCCATTGCCTTTTGCCAACACGCCTGCCTTGCATGGGACGCCGATGGATGCCCGGACATCAGGGCGTCCCTGCCGCCGTTTCCAGCGCGGGCGGGGCGAGCGGTTCAGCGCTTTCCTTGCGGGCGGCGAGCAGGGTGTAGACGGTGGGGACGACAAAAAGCGTAAAGAAGGTGCCGAGCGAAAGACCGCCCACGATCACCC
>JAISLJ010000097.1 GCA_031290955.1 Zoogloeaceae bacterium
CACGGCGGAAGGAAAGGAGGTGAAAGCGGCAAATGAGGCGCGCGCGGCCAGGAAGGTCGCGTGAGCGCCAGGCGTCCGCCGCCGCATGCCAATTGCCTACGGGCTACGCCCTCCGGCAATTGGCATACGGCATCAAAAAGCGGACAATTTGAAAATCATGAAAGCGGACAGATTCAAAAGCTCGTAACAATCCCCGCGAGTACAGGCACGGGGCGAGTAACCGTGACGCCCTGTTCTGGAGCGCGTATCATGCGCTTCCCCGTTACGGCGAGCCGGGTTTGGTCGCTTGGGATATCCGGAACCGGCGGTGGGCGAGGAACAGGTAGGGGAGCGCCAGGAAGGGCCAGATGCTGGCAATCCAGCGGGTGAGGCCCTTGAAATTGAGGAAATGGTTCTGCCATTGGGGCCTCATCCCGGTAGCGGCCGTGTAGGGATCCGCCGGGACAAGGTACGCCAGGAGCGTTGCCAGCAAGAGGGCCAGCGCGGCAAGGGGCGTCCGGCAGGCAGGCGGGAGCAGGAGGACGATGCCGAGCAGCAGAAAGCCCGCGCGCAAGCCGCCCGCCGCGCCCGGCGTGCACCAGGCAAGCCAGTCTTCCGGGCCAAGAAAGAGCGCCGCGCCCAAACCCTGGATCAGGAAGGCGAGGGAAAACAGGAGCGCGATCATGGGCAGCGCCAGCCAGCGGCCCTGGGTCATGGCCGCCGCAAAAAGCCCCACGGCCAGAAGATTCGCGGCAACCGCCGCGCCTTCCAGAAAGCGGTAGCTGCCCGGATCGTAACGCGGCGCGGGCAGCCAGGCGAGGGCATGCAGCCTGCCCGTGCCGAACAGGATGTTTTCCGGGGCAAGGAGCGCGAGGAGCCAGAGGCCCAGCAGGGCAAGGCCGAGGTCGACATGGGGCGCGGGCGCGAAGAGGCGCTGGCGCAGATTCAGCCAGAGCGCGAGCAGGCGCGGCCCGCACCATGCCGCAATGAGGCTCCCGGCGAGCGTCCCCAGGCTGTTGCACAGCAGGTCGAGATTGGAGGCCACCCGGCTGGGCAGCCAGCTTTGCAGGCTTTCCATCGCAAAACTCAGGAACACGCCCCAAAGCGTGGCGAGGAACGGCGCAACGAGGCGGCGGCGAAAACAGCCGCGCAAGGCCAGCGTGACGCAAAAGCCCAGCGGCAGGTAGACGAGCACATTCACGCCCATGTCGAAGGCCGTCCAGTATTGCGGCCAGCGCAGGTTGAGCCAGGCGAAGGGATCAATGGCTCCGCGCGCGCCTCCGGAAAACGGGTAGAGGCTGCCGTAGACGGTGAGGACGCTCCAGACAAGGGCCAGCCAGCGAAACAGGCGCTCCGCCGCCGGGCGGGGCGGAGCGGCTTCCGGTTCCGCTGCCTTGGTCATTCCGCGCTCACGGCTTCGGATGGAGATCCGCGCCCTCGTTCATGCCGTGCGGCGTGGCGAGCCATTGTGGCAGCAGGGAACCCGCGACCATGCCGACGCAGGAAAAACCCAGCCCGACGAGGGAACCCAAATCCTCCTCGCCATAACCGTATTCGGTGACGAGCCAGGCGCTGATGCCGAGGAAGATGGCGGCAAGCGCCCCCTGATTGGAAGCGCGGTTCCAGAACGGGCCGACGATGAGCGGCACAAACGCGCCCGCCAGGGTCACGGAATAGGCGCTCTCCACCATCTGGTAGATGGAGGTCTCCTGGTTCATGAGGGCAAAACCCAGCACCACGCCCGTAAAACATATAGTGCATACGCGCATCACGAAAAGAAAGCCCCGGTCGGAGAGATGCGGCAGGAAGCTGCGCACGATGTTCTCGGCAAAGGCCACCGAGGGCGCAAGCAGGGTGGCGGAGGAAGTGCTCATGATGGCGGAAATGACCGCGCCGAAGAACAAGACCTGCGCGGCCAGCGGCATGTGCTTCAGCACGAGTTCCGGGATGATCTGTTCGGAATTGCTCTCCAGGAGGGCGGCGAAGAATTCCGGATCGACCAGGGTTGCCGCATAGGCGATGAAGATCGGCACGAAGCAAAAGAGCAGGTAGAACGAGCCGCCGATCAGCGAGCCATGCAGGGCGGTCCTGGCGCTTTTGGCCGAGGTGATGCGCTGGAAAACATCCTGCTGCGGGATCGAGCCGAGCATCATGGTGATGCCCGGCGCGATGAAGATGAGCCACTCCTTCAGGCCCGCCTCCTTGGGGAAGAAAGTGAACTTTCCGGCGTCGGCGGCATGCTGGATCACCACACCCGCGCCCCCGGCCATGTCGGAGACCAGCACGGCGATGTACAGGAGACCGCCGACAATGAGCGTCATCTGGACGAAATCGAGCACGGCGACCGAGAGCATGCCGCCCACCGTGGTGTAGGTGAGCACCACCGCCGCGCCAAGAACCATGCCTTGCGTCTCGCTGATCCGCTCCGGGGCGAGGGTGTTGAAGATGATGCCAAGCGCCTTGATCTGCGCCGAAACCCAGCCGAGATAGGCGATGATGATGCACAGCGTGGTGAGGATTTCCACTGCGCGCCCGTAGCGGCTGCGGTAATAGTCGCCCAGAGTGAGGACGTTGAGCTTGTAGAGCTTGGAGGAGAAGAAAATGCCCGCGATGATGAGGCACAGGGAAGCGCCGAAGGGATCGGCCAGAATGCCCCCTAACCCTTCCCGGGCGAACGTGGAGGAAGCGCCGAAGATCGCCTCCGAGCCAAACCAGGTGGCAAACACCGTCGCGGTGACGACCGGCAACGGCAGATGGCGACCCGCCACGGCGAAATCCTTGGCCGTATGCACCCAGCGGGAAGTCACGAGGCCGATCACCACGGACACCAGCAGATACAAGACGACAAACCAGACCAGTTCCCCCATATGCCTCTCCCGCGCCTCCCGGGTGTGTCATGAAATTCCGGCGCATTATAAGGTCAATATTCCTTTGCGGGGATCACGGCAAAACATTTATAATCGCCCCCTTCCGAGGAGCGTTGCGAGATCGGCCTGTGTGCCCCACTGTGTCCCCAGGCAGAAGCGATCCCAGGCTCGGATTCCTGCAACGACGCTCGCCTTCATCCCTTGCCGGAACGCGAAAGGATGCGGCGGGCCACACCGGAAAACGCTCCGGCAAGCGCGTCAGCCTTTCTCCCCTTCCGGTTTCATTGCATGAAAGGAAGCTCTTATGAACGACCTGCGTGTTACCGGAATCCATCCGGACTACATCATCGCCGACCCCGCCCTCGCTGACTGGGGGCGGAAGGAAATCGCCATCGCCGAGACCGAAATGCCGGGATTGATGGCGATCCGTGAGGAATTCTCCAGAAGCCAGCCATTAAAAGGCGC
>JAISLJ010000098.1 GCA_031290955.1 Zoogloeaceae bacterium
ATCTGCGCGGGATAAGTATGCGGAGATATTCCACGTCATCCAATGCAGACACGATTCTGGAAAGAGCCGTGCGCGATGAAATCAACGTCCGAAACGAACAGGACATCTCTCCGCAGGAAAATGATAGTACGTCCGGCGAGGAATTCAACCAGTCCGGCTGGCACGGATCCCCCAACACCTTCGATGAATTCGATTTGAGTTATCTCGGACGTGGCGAAGGCGCGCAGGTGCATGGTTGGGGCATCTACGTATTGCGCGGCAAAGACGCCGAGCGTAAACAGCACGCCAACAAGATGTACCGTGATCGGCTCGCCGACAAGAGCGAAATCAAATACCGATTCACGGGAAAAAACGCAAATCCAGACATTGTTTACGAATACACCAACAACGGCTGGGCCTATCGGGACAATAGTGATTTCTCAAACTCCGGGCCGCTTGACGACAAGAAAAATGCAGGCGAAATCCTGGCGCTTGATGCGCTGGAAGAAAATTACGGCGATGGCGAAATGGCTGCTGAATGGCTACGCGAACGCCAGCAAGACGAAGACTGGGCCGACGAAAACCCGGAAGACGCCGTTTTCCAGGAGGCCTTGGGACTGCTTGAAGAGGCGGAACAGGTCAAGCCTGGCAATCTCTATCGGGTGGAGATTCCAGAAGACGACACGCTACTTGACGAAGACAAGCCATTTTCAGAGCAGCCCCCGAAGGTACAGGCAGCCATTCGGAACGTCCTGCAACAGCAGGGCGAGGATTTTGCGCTGGAAGAAAGCGACGATTTTACGGGGAAGGAACTGTACGAAGCCTTGAGCGAACAATTGGGCGGCGACCAAGAAGCCTCGCGGTTGCTGAACAAGGCCGGCATCGACGGCATTGCTTATGTGGGTAGTGAGGATGGCCCAGCCGCGGTTATTTTCGACGATCAGTCCATCGAAATTATCGAGCGTTATTACCAGCGGCGCAGCGCGGAGGCCAGGGGCAGTTTCAATCCTTCGACGCTTTCCATTGAATTGCTGGAGCAGGCCGACATTTCCACCTTCCTGCACGAATCCAGGCATTTCTTCCTGGACATGTACGAGAAGGTCTTGACCGACGTTCCGCCCGGTGTGCCGCTTGTTTCGTCCGGTTTATCGACGATGCGCGAGGACTTCAACACCATCCTGAAGTGGGCGGGCCATGAGGGCGGCTTTCAATCGTGGCAGTCGGCTCCGCCAAAAACGCGGCGAGAAGTGCATGAAAAATTCGCCTGCGGCTTTGAAGCGTATCTGCGCGAGGGCAAAGCGCCGAACGAGAAGATGGAGGGAATCTTCGAGCAGTTCAAGGCCTGGCTCAAGACGATCTACCAGAAGCTTTCCGGCCTTGGCGTGAAGCTCACGCCGGAAGTGCGGCAGGCGATGGGGCGAATGATCGTGGAGAATGGGCGTGATAACATGCTTTGCATGGAACCCCGGAGCGCGGCACAGGGCGATTCCGACCATGCGGGAACTCCCAAAGCCCAGGCCGCGAATGAACGGGAACCCGCTTTGATTCGTTTGTCGCCTGAACGGGCCGCGCAAACGATTGCCCCTGTTCGCTTGAATCTGGAAGGCTGGACGGGCAGCGTGACGGAATTGAAGAACCTGGCAATGGCGGAATACGCGAAATTGCAAGGGCGGCGCTTCCACAACAACGATATGAATGTGGAAGTCCTTTTCAACGCGGAGGGAGGGCGTGAAGCGTTTCGGACTTCCGGCAACGCGCGGACAGGCTGGAAGGCGGAAATGGTGAAGGTGCTGCCGGAACTGGTACGGCGGGCGGTGAAAATTGATGAAAACTTACCAGATGCACGGCGCACAAAAGATACACGTATGTTCTATACGTTGGTTGCGCCATTGGCGGTCAATGGGCGCGTCTATACCACGAAGATCACACTGCGGGAGGCTCTGCCAAAAGATACCGGAACCAGGCACAAGTTCTATGACATTGCGGCGCTGGGAATAGAAAACGGCCCGGATGTGCCTGGAACCAAAAGGGAACCGCATGGCTTGAGAGGGAACCCAAATTCCCCGCTGCCCGCTCCATCCGAACCGTTACTTGTCAGTGTAGGCGATCTTGTCTCGGCAATCAAGGGAAATCCGCAAACCCGCGAGACGGCGAGCGGCAAGAAAGGCGATGTAAACGCACCCCCCCGGCGCGAGGCCGGGGATCGGAAAGCATCCCGCTCCGGAGATTCCTGGATCGACAAGAATAGCGAGCTGGTTTCCGGCAGGACGAGTAATGCCGCGATACCCGGTTATCTGGTCCTGCTGTCCAGGTACATCGCCAACAAGCGCAATCAAGCCGCGCGGATCAGCGTGCGTCTCCTTGAAAAGATACAGGCGCAGCATGCAAAAATTAACGCAGACGACAGCCCGAAATGGTGGTCGATTCCGTCATCGAAACAAGCATGGAGGGAAAACCATGCCCGCCTTGATGCGCGCTTGCGCACACTGTCTATTCGCTTGCATACCGTGCGTAGTATCGAAAACGACATGGGCAAGCAGATCGTCAGCACGACGCTGGGCCGCAGCGTTATCGACGCGCTGCCCGAAGTGGTGCGAAACCCGGTGTTGACCGCGCTTTATGAACGCATGCTGAAGGATATCGAACAAGGCACGACCGACTTGGCTGCTTTCGTCGCAAAACAGGAGGTATTCATCCGCAACCAAGTAGCGAAAGCCAACGCCGGCGCTGTGAAGATTATTGGCGCCAAGGAAGCGGCGCCGGTTTCGTCTTTGCATAAGTGCATGTCTTGCGGAGCCGGCCTGTCGCGCCGCCCGAGCAAGAAAAAGGGGCAATTCTGGTGGGGGTGCAGCAACTTTCCCACATGCAAACAGACCTATCCCGACATCAAGGGGCGGCCTGACTACAGCAAGGGCCGAAACGGCCCGACCGAATAACCACCGACGAAAGGAGCATGACAATGAATGAGCAAACTACCAACACAAACACTGCCGCCAACGACGAGCCGCTGGTCGTTCTGTCAGCGGTTGACGATACTGCCGTCGACCGCGAGGTCGTGTATGAGAAGCTGGCCGACGCAGCCACGCCCGGTTATCAGGCCGAATTCGATCCTAATGAAGCCGATTACGCGGGTGCGTTCGAGGAGGACGCTCTGTCCGAGCAGGACGCCGCTGAAAGCAGCGATGACCTGGTAGAACCGGAAGAGAAACCGGCTTTTCTGGACGACGAAGGCCCGATGGAACCGGCGTTTAACCATCACCGTACTGCTTCTATCAGCGATATGTTCGATTGGAAGCCGGGTGAGACGCTGGACGAGGCCATTGCGCGCAAGAAAGCGCAAGAGGGCTGAAACAGAATGAAACTGAGAATATGGACGGCTGGGCAGAAATGTTCAGATTCAAGAAGGTTTTGCGGAACGGTAATCCATGTCAATCACTCAGGCTGAGGCGCAGGCCGTCACCCTGGTGTTTGTCCGAGACTATCCCGGCGCGCTGGAGCTGGCCTATCGCTTCCGTGAGAATACCGGCGATCTGTATGGCTCCCTCGCGGCGAAAGTCCCGGCAGACATCAAGGGCGGTTATGTCTCGAAGGAGACGATACATAACGGCCGCGCCTACCGTGGCCGTGTGGACGTACCCTTGCAGAACATCGAGAACGCCCATGACCTGCTGATGACCTTGCGGCACGAGGTGCTGGGCCACTACGGAGCCAATACTTTTTCGCCAGCCGAGAAGCGCGCCTTGCTGGACGGCCTGATCGCCGCCCGCGAGGAACCCGGCTTGAAATCCTGTTGGGATGAAGTCAATCACCACTATGCCGACGCATCGCTGGACGTGCGGGCCGAGGAAGTTTGGGCATTGCACTGCGAAGGCATCGCGCCCCGCCTGCACGTGAGCTTGACCCACGTGCAGGAGCGCGGTCAGCAGTCATTTATGGAAACCTGCATCGCCCGTGTGCGGCCCATGCGGGCCGACGACATGGACAACATCGCGTACATGGTCGCTCAGGGTCTGCGCAGGGCAATCGCATTTAACTTTTTTGGACGAGTCCGAGCAAGGAAGCGCGATAGTCCGGGTTACGGTCAGCGGTTTTTCTCCTGGAACGAAGGCTGCGTTTAGGATAAGTCTCATCCCGACGCAACAGCGCCAAGGCAAACTTGCG
>JAISLJ010000099.1 GCA_031290955.1 Zoogloeaceae bacterium
GAGGACGGCGGCTTCCTCGCCACGCCCGCCTGGCGGGTCTTGTCCGAGGAAATCGATTGGGGGGACGGCACGTGCTTTTTTGCGCCCAATCCCGGCGCGCTGTATCCGGCAGTGTTTGAACTCGCGGAACGCGCGCTGGCGGCCGCCAAATCCGTGCGCGGTTTTGCGCAAAACACGCAGGAAGGCTGGCGTTGCTCGCTCACCGGCGAAGCGGAATGGCTGACCACGGATCGCGAGCAACTCAAGCGCAGTTATCGCTCGCAAAAAGACACCTTGTGGGCAAGAATCGCCGCCAGGAAACCTGCTTGGGCGAAGAAGGGCGAGCATCTTTCCGCCCTGCCCGCCATCAAGCGTTTATGGCCGACGATTTTTGCCGAGGAGGTCGGCAAGGCTTTGAATCCCGGCGATGACGGAAGCGGAAAAGCCCTTCGCTTTGTCGTTTCCACCCATACCATGGCGCTGGCGCATCAGCTCGATCAATGGCTGGAGCATGGCGATCTCACGGCGGCGAGCGCGGCGCAAGCGATTGCAGGCGCCGATCCTGTCGCCTTGCCGCGCAAGCTGACGCGCAAATACGCCCAATCTCCGGCCCTGTCCGACGCCAAGCGCCTGCCGGGATTGCTGGAAGCCGCGCGCGATGCCGATGACGAAAGCGCGCTGGAACAGGCGCAAAAACGGGTGCGCGACACCCTGGGCGGCACGCGGCTGGAAACCTACTACGCCCTCATCATGATGGACGGCGACCGCATGGGCGCGATTCTTTCCGGCGATGAAAAGAACCAGATCGACTACCGCGCGAGCTTCCATCCGCAAGTACGGCAAGGCTTTGACGCCAAGGCCGCCGCGCAACCGCACATCAAGGCATACGGGGAGCAAAAACGTCCGCTGTCTCCCAACCGTCATCTGGCGATTTCCGGCGCGCTCAACGATTTTTCGCAAACCATGGTGCGGCACGTGGTGGAAAGCGAATACCTTGGCCGCGTCATCTACGCGGGCGGCGACGATGTGCTCGCCATGCTGCCGGTGGCCGATCTGCTTGCCGCCATGCAACGGCTGCGGCAAGCGTACAGCGGCGATTGCCCCGAAGACGGCGAGATCGACGGGAAACAGGCGAGGGAGAGAGACAAACTCCTGTGCAAGAACGGTTTCGCCTGCCTGAACGGGCGGCTCATGCGCACGATGGGCGAAAACGCCACCGCCAGTTGCGGCGCGGTGATCGCGCACCATCAGGCCCCACTGGGCGCGGTGATGCGTGAACTGCGCGCCGCCGAAAAACGCGCCAAGGCCGAAGGCGGGCGCGACGCGTTTTCGCTGACCGTCATCAAGCGTTCCGGCGGGGCGCTTACCCTGACCGATCATTGGGGCAAGGCGCTCAAGGTATTGGACACGCTTATCGCGTTCTTGCGCGATAACGATGTTTCCCGCCGCGCGGTCTATCACACCCTGGAATGGCTGAAGGACTTGCCCGAAGCGGCGGATAACCCGGAATTGTTGCAAGGAATGCTCGCCTATCAACTGGAGCGGCAATCCGGCGGACAGGGGAAACCGCTGGACGCGGCGGGACTCGCGCAGCAACTGACTGTGCTGACATTGCAACAGGGCAAGGATAAACAACGCAAATGGCTGGAAAACTTTCTCACCGTCGGCGAATTCCTCGCCCGCGAGATCCGGTCTGTCCCCAATCAAGGAGAGCGCGCATGAGCACCTTTTTCCTGGAGCCGCTGGATGTGCTCTTTCTGCGTGGCAACAAACTTTTCGGCGATCCCGGCAGTTATGGTGACGCGCAAATGCCGCCGAATCCATCGGTCGCCGCCGGCGCCATCCGCAGCCGGATATTGGTTGACGCAGGCATTGATCTGGCCGCCTTCGCGCGCGGCGAAGTTCCGCATCCCGTCCTGGGGACGTCGCGACAGCCGGGGGAATTTGCCCTGACCGCCTTTCATCTGGCGCGGCGGAAAGAGGATGGAACGATAGAACCGTTTTTTGCTTCGCCTGCCGATCTTGTGCTCACGACCAATGAACAGGGCGATGCGCTGCGGGAGGTGCGGGCAGTGCATCCCAGGGCCATGGCGCACGGTATCCAAAGCAACTACCCCCTCGCGCATTGGCCTGTCCTGGCGCAAGCGGAGCGCGGCAAACCCGCCGCCGGATACTGCTTGACCCTCGCCGGATGGCAGACCGTATTGCGTGGAGAATTGCCGAGCGACACGCAACAGCATTGGCGGAAAATCTCCGAACTCTGGCGCGTAGACGAGCGTGTCGGCATCGGCATGGATACCGCGACCCGCAGCGTCGTCGAAGGCCGGCTGTTTACCGTACAGGTCGTTGCGCCCCAACCGGGCATGGGTTTTCTTGCCACCGTCACCGACGCGGAACTCCCCAAAGGGGGGGCACTGCGCTTTGGCGGCGATGGACGCGCCGTCGCCGTCCTCCGGGCGGATGTCCCGCTGCCCGAACCCGACTACGCCGCGCTCGCGCGCGCCCGCCGTTGCCGCCTCATCCTCGCCAGCCCCGGCGTTTTTGCGGCAGGCTGGCTGCCCGCGGGCGCGGCGCCCGTGGAAGGCAACACCGCCGCCTTCGCGCTGCATGGCGTGCGGGGGAAAATCACCGCGGCGGCGGTTCCCCGCTTCGAGACGATTTCCGGCTGGGATTTGGCGAACTGGCGCCCCAAACCCGCGCAACGCGCCGTTCCCACGGGCAGCGTCTATTGGCTGGACGAACTCGAAGCGGATGCGGACTCCCTGCGCGCACTGGCGGAACAGGGACTCTGGCCGGAAACGCCAACCCCGGAAGATCGCCTGCGCCGCGCCGAAGGATTCAACCGCTGCGCGCTGGCGGCGTGGAATTGAAGACGCAAGGAGAGCCATCATGCAAGCCTACAAATGCAAGGCCCGCATCCCGGACAACCATCGCCTTGAAATCACCCTGCCGGAGAATTTTCCGGAGGGCGAAGCGGAAGTGATCGTTCTGATGAAAACGGAGACGACACCCGCTCCCGGCATGTCCTTGCGCGAATTTACCGCCTGGCTCGAACAGCAACCGCCGGGACCGCACAGCGAGGAAGAAATTGAAGCGTGGATTCGTGAAGAACGCAGCGATTGGGGAGAGGATTGATGCGCGCCTATCTTGATAGCTGTGTGTTGATCCATCTCGTCGAGCAGAGTCCCCGGCAAGGCGCCATGATCAAGGCCGCGCTGAAACGACATGGCGCGCGAATGCAAATCTGCTGGACGGCGCTGACACGTCTGGAATGTCGCACCCGTCCACTGCGCGAGAATAACCGCATCCTGTTGGCGCGCTTCGACGCATTTTTCACGCAAGCCGATGCGGTATTTTTCGATCTCGCCACGAATATCTATGAATTCGCCACGGAACTTCGCGCCCGCCACCGCCTGAAAACGCCCGACGCCCTGCATCTGGCGGCGGCCATTGAAGGCGGTTGCGATGAATTCTGGACGAACGACACCCGTTTGGACGCCGCCGCCAGCGCCCATCTGCGCACCGTGATTTTTTGATTGAAAGGAAGAACCATGTTTGAACAACACGCCGCCCTCTTTCTCTACACCGTCAGCCCCGTACATATGGGCGCGGGACAGGCCATCGGGGTCATCGACAATCCCATCCAGCGCGAACGCCACACCCGCTATCCCAGCTTTGCCGGTTCCGGCATCAAGGGCGCGGCGCGGCACGGTTTCGAAGTCTTGTTCAACGGCACGAACGCGAGCCTCGACCTGCTTTTTGGCCCGGAAGCAGGCAGCGACACCTTGCATGCGGGCGCGGTGAGTTTCGGCGACGCGCAGCTCATCGCCCTGCCGGTTCGCAGTCTGCGCGAAGGTTATGTCTACGCCACCTGCCCGCAGGCGCTGGCACGGACGCGGCGGCTTCTGGAATTGATTGGCGCCAAGGCGGATTGGCCATTGTCCGCCGTGGAAAAAGATCAACAACGCCCAGTCGTCAATCCTACCGGGAATCAAGCCAGAGATTCTGCTGACGTGAAAGAAAAGCAACAACCATGCTTGGTCGTCAATCCCGCCTTGCTTTCCCCCGGCGGCAAACTGCATCTGGAAGCCTTTGAATACCCGGCGCGCGTTTCCGAACCTCTGGCGGAAGTCGCTGCCGACCTTGCCAACCGCGCCCTGCCGGATGTCGCGGCATACGCCTTCTTCCGCGAAAAGCTGAAAAAGGATCTGGTTGTGCTCTCCGACACCGATTTTTCCTACTTCGCCGAGTACGCCACCTTGGTGGAAACGCATGTGCGCATTGACGAGAACACCGGCACGGCCAGCGACGGCGGCCTGTTCTATACCGAAAACCTACCGCCCGAATCCCTGCTCGTCGCCCCCATGCTGACCAGCAAGACACGAACCGGAAAAGGCAAGGAAAACGAGCTGTGCGCCGAAGCCGTGATGTCGCACGTCAAGGCCGCGCTTGACGGCAAGCTCCTGCAAATCGGCGGCGACGCGACCACCGGGCGCGGCCTGATCGTTGCGCGTGTGGAGGGATGAACAATGGCACAGACATTGGAACAACAACGGGCGCAACATGCCTGGACGTGCGCGCAACAAGGCATGGCCCAGCATGGCAGGGATTATGTAAACGACGCCAAGGGATTGCCCGCGCTCATCATGAACAGCGGTTTGATGCAGGTCATGGCTTTTCTGCGTGAAAAAGGCGGTCGCCATGAAACGCTGGCCAGCCATCTGCGCGACTGGCTGCACCAGCAATGCCAAACGCCAACGGACTTTGCGGAATTCATGCAAGTGCTGTTTACCATGGAACCGCGTTCATTCCAGAACACTACCGCAGAAGCCCTTGCTTGGCTGAAATGGCTGCGCCAGATCGCGCCCGCCGTACAACAAGGAGAATGACATGGCAATCGCTGCTATTCCCCAATATCTGGGAACGAAATTCGACACAGCCTCGCCGGCCCTGCGCTTTGGCATGTATCTACCGTTATGGGGCGTGGATCATGGAGAAAATGGTGGACAACGTCACCTTCTCTGGGAAACCCATGACATCAATTACCGCCACTCCGGCAGGAATCAAGAACTGCGCGCTTTCAGGGATGAAAACAAAACCGCTTGCCTGAAAGCCGCTTGCGCTCTGACGCCTGCCGACAAGCTTGTTCTCGAATCGCTCGTCGAACGGCAAACCGCCCTGGGCAAAGCCGCCCCAAACCTGCTGATCCTCGATGCCCAATCCGTCGCCCCGTTCTCCACGGGTCTTGGCAACGAACACCCGCTGGAAAACGGCTTCGCCTTCCTGAATCCCTACGGTCTGCCCTACCTCCCCGGCAGCGGCGTTAAGGGCATACTGCGTCAGGTGGCGCGAGAACTGTCCAGCGGCGAATGGGGCGATAGCGCCGGCTGGTCGGAAGACAAACACTACGCACTCAAAATCGGGAAAAAAGAAATCTGGCTTTCGATGCTGGATGTCCTTTTCGGGTATGAAAGCGCGAATCATGAGAAGGAGCACGTGCGCGGCGCGCTGAGTTTCTGGGATGTCATCCCGCGACTCGCGGGCGACCGTTTGGCCGTCGACATCATGACGCCGCACCAAAGCCATTATTATCAGAACAATCCAGCGGCGGGCAGTAATACCCCGCATGAATCCGGCCAACCCAACCCGATCAGCTTTCTCACCGTCCCGCCCAAATCCCGTTTCGTGTTCCACGTGGACTGCGACCAGACTCACCTGCGGCGCCTCGCGCCGGAACTGGCGGAAAACGACCGCTGGCGCGGCCTCATGACCGCCGCATTCCAGCACGCCTTCGAGTGGCTCGGCTTTGGCGCGAAAACGGCGGTCGGGTATGGTGCGATGCGGGCAGACATGGAAGCGGCCGAGGAACGGCGTCGAGCACAGGCCGCTCAAGAAAATGCGGAGAAGAAACGCGCTCAAGAAGCCGCGGAAAAAGCGCGGCTCGCCACGCTGCCGGAATGGGAAAAAATTCGTACCCAGGTATTGAAGGAAAAAACCGCCGACCAAAAAGACGAAGACGCGTTGCTCAAGGCGCTGGAAGAAAAACGCTGGCCTGACGCGGATGAAGCTCGCCGGATTGCGGAAGAAGTGGCTCAAAAACTCAAGGACAGCAAGCAATGGCGGGAAAAATCCGAAAAGAAAAACCCGGAGAAGGACAAACCTTTCCAGAAGACACAACGGGTCAAGCGATTTCTTGGATAAGGCTGAATTTCATGCGCGACACGTCCGGGACGCGAGAGTACGCTTGTTCTTTCTCACCGCACTCCGCTTTTCGTCTGTACTCGGCGGTCAGTAATTTTGTATGCATAAATATGCCAAATACGCAAACAACTTCAGATTGCGTCATTGCCACGGCCCTTCGGGCCTCGCAATGACGACGATTTGATCCTGGTGTTTCTAAATTACTGACGACTGAGTAGTACACGTAGCCCACGTTCCCATGACCACCTACTTTGTCTCCCGCCATCCCGGCGCGCTGGAATGGATGCGGAAAAACCGGATACCCTTCGACGATCACGTCGCGCACCTCGACATCGAAAGAATCCACCCCGGCGACACGGTCATCGGCTCGCTGCCGGTCAATCTC
>JAISLJ010000100.1 GCA_031290955.1 Zoogloeaceae bacterium
GTCGCTCGATGACCTGCTGGCGGTAGTGCGGGAGTTTCTCTGCCCGGAAGTCTCGCGTTCCGGTCTGGATCGCTGCCTGCGTCGGCACGGCGTGGGCAATCTGCGCGACCTGCTGCCGAAGGAAGCCAAGGCGCCGCGGAAAGCCTTCAAGACATGACAGGATGCGAGAAAACGTGATTATAACGCACACGGTTTTCCCGGCAGACGCTTGTCGGCAATGTCCACACAATTGCGCGGGTTCGGGATGCGACAATCTCTTCATCGCCATTGACCGCCCGCCGCTGGGGCTTCCTGCGCATCCATGACAATCGTGTCGAATGGAATCAGGCGGAACGCGACATTTACGCAGGGATCATCCCTGTCTGTTCCGTGCGGACGAGTTTGATGTCGGCGTTGGCGGCCCAGGCGGCGATGTCCTCGCGGCGCAGGGCGGCGGCCATCAGGTCGGGGAAGAGGTCGGGCGTGCAGGCGAAGGCCGGGATGCCCAGCGCCGCGACCTTGGCGGCCAGGGATGCGTCATGGCCGGGCGCGCCCTGGTCCGTGAGCGCGAGCAGCACGACAACATTGACCCCGGCGCGCACCAGCGCCGCCAGGCGGCGCAGCAAATCTTCCGCGTTGCCGCCTTCGTAGAGGTCGGTAATCAGCACGAAATGCGCCTTTGCGGGGCGCTCGATGCGCTCGGCACAGTAGGCGACAGCCTGGTTGATGTCCGTGCCGCCGCCCAACTGGATGCCAAAGAGAACATCCACCGGATCGGCCAGCGCATCGGTGAGATCGACCACGGCGGTATCGAAACAGACCAGCCGGGTGCGCACCACCGGCAGGGAAGCCATCACCGCAGCGAAGATGGAAGCATAGATCACCGAGCTTGCCATCGAGCCGGACTGGTCGACGCACAGCACGATTTCCTCCAGATCCACGAGCCGCTTCTGGCGGCGCAGAAAGCCCACCAGCTTTTCCGCGACGATGGTGCGGTATTCGGGCTGGTAATGGCGCAGGTTGGCAGTGATGGTGCGCGGCCAGTCAATATCGCGCGGGCGCGGGCGGAAGGTGCGCCGCGCATGGTCGACCGCGCCGCGCAGGGTTTCCGCCGTCTTCTGCTCCAGGCGCGCCATGAGCTTTTTCACGATCTCGCGGATGACGCTGCGGGCCATCTCCTTGGTCTTGTCCGGCATGACGCCGCGCAGCGCGACAAGATCGGCGACGAGATTGACATCCTGCTCCACCGAGGCGAGGAATTCCGGCTCCATCAGCATTTGTTTCAGGTCCAGGCGCTCGAAGGCGTCCTTCTGCACGATCTGCACCACCGCCTGCGGGAAAAAACTGCGCAAATCCCCCAGCCATTGCACGATCGCCTTCGGCTGGGAACGCTCAAGTCCGCCCCGCCGTTTTTTGGGCGTCCCGTCGCCATAGAGGGCGGTGAGCGTGAGCGACAGGCGGCGATCTTCCAGCGAGAGACATCCCCCTTCCTCGACGCCCACCGCGAGACGCCAGCGCCGCTCCCGCTCCGCTTCCTGGGCCAGGCGCAGTGGCGCGTCACCGGGGGAGATGGCCTCCGGCGTGCTTTTTCGTGACGATTCATTCATTGTTTCATTCATCGTTTTTCCTCGCGTGTTCCTCCGCAAGAAGCGTGGCGAGCATGGCGAAATGCGCCTGCCAGCCCGCGCCGCCGTCGGGGGCGGGGCGGAGAAGGGAGGAGACGGCGGCGCTCTGGCCAAGCGCCGCGGCGAGCAGGCGCTTGCGCTCCGACTGGTCCAGCGCGGAAAACACCCGGCGCAGGAGCGGGAGGCTGGTGATGAAATCCGCTTCCTCCAGATGGGTGATCCAGAGATCCACGGCTTGTCGCAAGGCGGCATCGTGAATGAGCAGGGTCGCGGTGGCGTGGAAGAAGCCTTCCAGAAAACTGGCGGCATCCGCGACCGGGACGCCCGGCGAGAGGCGGCGGCCCATGAGCGTGACCGCCGCTTCCGGCGCAAGACGCCCCGCGCCATACAAGAGGCGGGCCGCCGTGCCTGCCAGGGAGGGCGTGCCCTGTTCGTCATCCAGCACGGCGGCAAGGCCCTGCATCCACGCCGCCAGGATTTCCTCGCCGGCCTCGATGAGGCGAATGCCGGTGTGCGCGGCGTCGATCTGCGCCGCAAGCTGCGCTGCCGCTTCGGCGTCCAGGGAACGGGCGGCGTAGTCGAGCTTGAGCGCCGCCTCGACAATGAGGCGTTCGAGCAGTGGCGCCAGATGCTGGGCGGCGGCGGTGGCCCGCGCTTCGCCATAGCGAATGATGTCGGCCAGGGGCGGGATGGAGGCGAGCATTTCCGGGCAATTGTCCGAATGCGCGGCGCGCGCCTCGAAAAGCCGCAGCCCCTCTGCGGCGGCTTCCGGCAGATTGGCGGTGATGGCGGCGCGGATGCTTTCCGCCATTTGGTCCAGCGTCGTTGCCGCCCGGATTTGTTCGAGCAGGCAACCCGCCGCCGCCTGCGCAATGGTGGGGCCATGCACCAGATGTTCCACGAGGCGCACCGCGAATTCCGGCTCCCAGGCAAGCTGCCAGCGTTCGCGGAAGGTGCCGCGGCTGCCGCCCGCATCCTGCGCCCTGCCCCAGGGCACGCCGAGAAGATCCAGACGGTGGAGCAAGGTGGAGCGGGCCAGGCCGCTTTCGCTGCGCAAGTCCAGGGAAAGTTCCTGCGGCAGGGCTTCCGCTTTCAGGCGCGTGGCCTTCTGCTGGCGTTGCAGGTCTTCGATCAGGGGGGCGAGCGGCACATCGGGCGGAATCTCGCCCACATCGTTGCCCAGAAGCAGGGTGGCCTCGATGCGCTCCCACAACAGGGATTCGCCCCCGAACAGGCAGGCGATGGCCGCCTCGCGCAATTCCTCGAAGCCCGCGCGCGGACGTTCCCGAATTGCGGCCAGCGCCTGCGCCAGCCGTTCCGCCTCGATCAGCGAGGCGGTCGAAACGAGATATCCCTGTTCGCGCAGCACATGCGCAATGCGAACCAGCCACAGGCTGTTGCCATCCTGCCGCGCGCCAGCGCCGCGCCAGAGGTGGAGGTTCCAGCCGGGGGCGGCGACGCCTGCGCCGTAGCCGTCGCGGGCGAGGCGGGGGCTTGTCCAGGGCGCCCAGGTCACGGCGCTTTTTTCCCTGGGCAAGCCCTTGAGCCGCGCCTGATCGGCCTTGCGGGTCGCGGCGGAGGCGGCGGCCAGCGCCGGAACGTGCCAGGCGCCGCAGACCACGGCGAGCGGCCCTTCCTGTTCCTTTCGCGCTGCGGCGATGGCCCGCCGCATGTGCGCCTCGCGCAGCGCCTCGAATTCAGGCGTCTCGGCAAGATTTTCACGCAGCGCCGCCATCGCTTCGGCAATGGCCTCGAATACCGGGCCGGGCGCGGGATTGTGCTCGATCAGATCCGACCACCAACTCTCGCCATCCTGATAGCCTGCCGCTTCCGCCAGCACGCCGAGCGGATCCAGGTATTCCCGCGGCGGCGCTTCCTCGTGCTGCGCGTGGGGATTTTCCGCCTCGTTTTCCGCTGCGCCTTCTGCTCCGTCTTCCGCCTCGCTCTCCTTGCCTGCCGCCGCTTCCGCCTTCTTCTCCGGCTGGCGGGCGGTTGAAGGCAGGTCGATGAAGGAAACCGGCACGGCATGCGCGACGGCCCACAGGACTGCCTGGTATTCCGGCGAGAATTCCGCGAAGGGCCAGAAGCCCGCCCGCGCCGGATCGTCCTTCGGGTAGCAGAGCAGGGCGACAGGCGGCTTCATGCCGGGCGCGGCCAGCATGGGCAGGATGGGCGTGGCGTCCGCCGGACCTTCGATCAGCACCGCCGCCGGTTGCAGGGCCTCCAGAGCTTGCACGAGGCAAGCGGCGGAGCCGGGACCGTGATGGCGAATCCCGAAGAAATGGACGCCTGCGTCTGCCCGCATGGTTTTACAAAGCCTCGTTGAGCGCGGTGTAGTAGGCGCTGTAGTCGTCGCGCTTCTTGAGCACGGTTTCCAGATATTCCTCCAGCACGGCCTTGTCCTGCACCGGGTCCTTGACGATGGCCCCGACCATACTGGCGGCCAGTTCCCCGGCGCCAAGGCGGCCCTCGTTGAACCAGGCGGCCTGCGAGAGTCCGCCAACCAGGGTGGCGATGGCCTCGGCGGTGGAAAGCGTGCTGGAAGGCGTCTTCAGGGTGATCTTCTGGTCGGCGGTGGCCCCGGCGCGCAGTTCGCGGAAAATGGTGAGCATACGGGTGATTTCCTCGCGCACGTTGCGGGGCACCGGCAAATCGAGGTGCGCCGCCGTCTCGCCCACCCGCTTCACGACAATCTCGACTTCCTCCGCCATGTCCGTGGGCAGCGGCAGCACCACCACATTGAAGCGGCGCTTCAGGGCGGAGGAGAGTTCATTGACGCCCTTGTCGCGGTTGTTGGCGGTGGCAATGACGTTGAAGCCGCGCCGGGCAAACACCGCCGTGTTCAGTTCCGGGATGGGCAGCATCTTTTCGGAGAGCACGGTGATGAGGGTATCCTGCACATCGGAGCCCATGCGCGTGAGTTCTTCCAGACGGCAGAGGCTGCCGCCGCGCATGGCGCGCAGGAGCGGCGTTTCCACCAGCGCCGCCTCGCTGGGACCCTGGGCGAGCAGTTGCGCGTAGTTCCAGCCATAGCGGATCTGGTTTTCGTCGGTGCCCGCCGTGCATTGGATGAGCAGCGTGGAATCGCCGGCAATCGCCGCCGCCAGGTGTTCGGAGACCCAGGATTTCGCCGTGCCCGGCACGCCCAGAAGCAACAGCGCCCGGTCGGTGGCCAGGGTGGCGACAGCGGTTTCCATCAGACGGCGGCTGCCCACGTATTTGGGCGAAATCACCGTGCCATCCGCCGCCTTGCCGCCCAAGAGATAGGTGAGCACGGCGCGCGGCGAGAGCTTCCAGCCCTCCGGCTTCTGCCCTTCATCGCCGCGCGCGAGGGTTTCGAGTTCACTGGCATAGGCCTGTTCGGCAGGCAGGCGGAGAAGCTCGGTCATGGGAAATCACTCCTTTTGAAGATCAGTTCTGGGTAGGGGAAAAATCTGGAGAGTCTGGAAAATCGGCGGCAGTGCGGATATCCGCCAGTTCCTGGTTGAGGCGCAGGAAGGCGAGCGCCGGATGTGCCGAAGGAATTCCGGTGGCGTTGAGGTCCGCGAGCATGGCCCGCGCCGTCTCCTGATTCACTGCGGAGGCGAGGAGGGAAAGCGAGGCGAGGGCATACTCCGCGTTCTCCCCCAGTGCCTTTTCCTTCAGGCTCTGGTAGGCCGGGGAGGGAAGAATATCCTGTGCCGTGAGGAAATCGCCGTGCAGGCTTGTGAAGATGCGCAGGCGGGAAGAGAACTCGTTCCATTCCGTCACCAGCAGGATCTTTTGCGCGATGCGTTTCTTGAGACTGGCGTCCAGCCGGGGCGCGAGCAGGAGCAGGCAGGCAAGGTTGTTTTCGGCCAGAAGGCGGGCGGCGAGCGTCTGCACCCATTCGTCGCTGGCGGTATGGAGCACCATGCGGGCCAGGCAGTGGTCGGCCTCGCTGCCACCGCCCTGAGCGCCGAATTGCCAGCCGCGCAAAAGGGCGGGCACATCCATCTCCAGCGCGCGGGCCAGGCTGACGAGCGACACGCTTTCGAACAACTCCTGCCGCCGCGCAAGCTGCGGGGGAGATTTCAGCGGTTTGGGCGTGACGATGGTCTGGCGCTTCAGCAAGCCCGCCTTGCCTACGATGAGGAAATCGGCCAGTTCGGTAAGCAGGGCTTCCGGATCATTGCCCTGGTCCAGACGGGCGAGGAATTCCGTGGCGAGGCGCTTCACCTTGCCGGAACGTTCGTGCGCGGCCAGTTCCTGTAGCCAGGGGATATCGTTTTCGTGGAGCCGGTGCGCGAGGAGTTCGAGAAGGCGGAGGCGTTCTTCCGCAGTTTCTTCGGCGCAATGGGCGATGAGGAGTTCCCGCGCCCGGTCCGGCTCGCGTTTGCGCAGTTGCCTGAGGCGCAGGCGGCGGGTGGCGGGCAGGAATTCGCGCCAGTTCTCGTCCGTCAATTCCTCGATGTTTTCCGCCATGTCGCCGCCTGTGGAAAGAGCTTCCCGCCAATCCTGCCAGGGCGCGCAGGTGTCGGGCAGGGCTTCGTCGGCGAGGGCGCTTGCGGGAAGGGCGAACCAATCCAGCGGATGGGCGCAGAAGCCGCGTTGTTCCAGAAGCCACAGCAGGGCGGCGGGACGGACATGCTTTTGCGCGGCGCGAAACAGGGGGCGCAGGGCTTCGGGAAGCAATGGACTGCTCGGCGAGGGCAGGGCGGCGATACGGCGGGCGTTTGGCGGCAGCGCCGGACGAAAGGCCACTTCCAACGCCTGCCCGGCCAGGATCAAGAGACGCCGTTCGCTTTCTTCCGCACTGGGCGCGGCATCAAGAAGAACACGCCAAGCTTCCGGCGCGCACGACCGCGCAAAGCCGCCGACGATCCAGCAATCACGCAAGGCCGCCAGCGAGGCGGCATCGGGAAGAAAAGAATCCATGCCTTCTTGCAGAAAACCCGCACACCCAAAGGCCCGCATCATAACACGGTCCTGCGGACGGCAATTGCCCTGCGGGCGAAGAATCTTTCCAAACCTTCTGAGCAGGAAGGGTTTTTCATTGCCGTCCGCCAGGACAAGAAAAGCTTTCAATGACGATGTTTCCATTGGCGCGATTGTGTGCGATCATGGCCTCCCATTTCAGGAAGCTCATCATGCTGAAGAAATCCCTCCGCTGCGGCCAGCAGGTCGAGGCCAAGGATACCGTCGAGATTCGCGGCGAGCTTGATCGGGATTGGGCGGTTTCCGTCGAAATTGAGGCGGATTCCCTCACGAAGCTATAATTTCACGGAATTGTAGGAAGATCATCATGAAGGGAATCCTGCTTTTCATCCGGGCATTGGTGTTGTTCGCCGCAGGCGTGATGCTTGGCATCCTGAGCACTTTTGGTGGCGTGGCTTTGGGTTGGGATGTGCTGCACGCGCAAAATCCGGAACAGGCGTTCTGGTACGGCGTTCCGGTTTGTGTCGTTGCCAGTGGCGTGATGGTCTCCCTGTTTTCCTGGCGTCTTTTGTCGAAGCCGGAATTGCAGGGATTGGGCCTTGCTTTTGTGACCGGTTTCGGAATGCCGGTCATCTGGTTTTGCGCGAAGTTTTTTTCTGATTTTTGAGGATGAAGAGACAGGGGAATGGCAAATACCGTCCCATTTATCCCGAACAGGTTTGCAAGGCCATTGGTGATTTTTCCGGTTCTCTGGCTTTCGTCCGCCGATCCTGACATCTGGCATCCGATCCTGTAGAATCGCTTCCCTTCCGACACAATCCGCACAAGGTTTCGAGGTTCCCATGTTCTCCGCCAAAGATACGCTCTCCCATGTCGATCCTGAACTCTGGCAGGCGATTGAAGCTGAAAATCGTCGTCAGGAGGATCACATTGAACTGATCGCTTCCGAAAACTATGTCTCGCATGCGGTCATGGCCGCGCAAGGATCGCAACTGACCAACAAGTATGCCGAGGGCTATCCCGGCAAGCGCTATTACGGCGGCTGCGAGTATATCGATGTGGTCGAGCAGCTTGCCATCGACCGCCTGAAGGCGCTCTTTCACGCCGAAGCGGCCAATGTGCAGCCCAATTCCGGTTCGCAGGCCAACCAGGCGGTCCTGATGGCCTTCGCCCAGCCCGGCGACACCATCATGGGCATGAGCCTTGCCGAAGGCGGGCACCTGACCCACGGCATGCCGCTCAATCTTTCCGGCAAGTGGTTCAAGGTCGTGGCCTACGGCCTCAACGCCGAAGAGGCCATCGACTATTCCGCCATGGAGGCGCTGGCCCGCGAACACCGGCCCCGCATCCTCGTGGCGGGCGCTTCGGCCTATTCCCTGCGCATCGACTGGGCGCGCTTTGCCAAGGTTGCCCGGGAAATTGGCGCGATTTTCTGGGTGGATATGGCGCACTATGCAGGACTCGTTGCCGCCGGGTTCTATCCCAATCCCGTGCCCCATGCCGACGTGGTGACCACCACCACCCACAAGACCTTGCGCGGCCCGCGTGGCGGCGCCATCCTGATGAAGGCCGAGCACGAAAAGGCCATCAATTCCGCCATCTTCCCCGGTCTCCAGGGCGGCCCACTGGAGCATGTGATCGCGGCCAAGGCCGTCTGTTTCCGGGAGGCGGCCCTGCCCGCCTTCAAGGCGTATCAGGAGCAGGTGATCAACAACGCCCACGTCATGGCGCGTACCTTGAAGGAGCGCGGCTTGCGCATTGTTTCCGGGCGCACCGAATCGCATCTCTTCCTGGTCGACCTGCGCGCCCTGGGCATCACCGGCAAGGCGGCGGAAGCGGCGCTGGGACGGGCGCACATCACGGTCAACAAGAATTCCATCCCCAAGGATCCGGAAAAACCCTTCGTCACTTCCGGCATCCGCATTGGTTCGCCCGCCATGACCACGCGCGGCTTCGCCGAATTCGAGGCCGAGAAAATCGCCAACCTGATTGCCGACGTGCTGGAGGCCCCGGAGAACGAAGCCACGCTGGCCAGGGTGCGGGATGCGGTGGCGGCGCTGTGCCGGGCCTTCCCGGTCTACGGCGCGTAGTGCTCCGCGGATGAAATGCCCGTTCTGCAATGCCATCGGGACGGCGGTGGTGGATACCCGTCCCAACGAGGAAGGCGACGTGGTGCGTCGTCGCAGACGGTGCATGGCATGCGGCAAGCGCTTTACAACTTATGAACGGGCGGATTTGCGCCTGCCGCTCGTAATCAAGAGGAATAGCGGCCGGGTTTCCTTCAACCGCGAAAAACTGCGCGCCAGCTTGCAGCTTGCGCTCCGCAAGCGCCCCGTAACCACGGAAGCCGTCGAGCACGCCATCGAGCGGATCGAGGAAGATCTGCTGGCGATGGGGGAGCGGGAAATCAGCTCGCAGCAACTGGGCGAACTGGTCATGGCGCAATTGCGCCTTCTGGACAAGGTGGCGTATATCCGCTTTGCTTCCGTCTATCGCAACTTCGAGGATGTGGATGCCTTTTCCCGGGTGATCCGCGAAGTCTCTCGGCGGGAACGCCAATGAAATGGCCCGCGCGCCCTTGAACCCGACCGAGGCGCCGCGCATGCCGGAGCCGCAATGCAGCGCCGCCGACCACGCCCACATGGCGGAAGCCCTGCGACTGGCGGAACGCGGTCTCTTCACCACAATGCCCAATCCGCGTGTTGGCTGCGTCATTGTCCGGGAAGGGCAGGTCGTGGGGCGCGGCTGGCACGAGCGCGCCGGGGAAGCGCACGCGGAAATCCATGCCTTGCGGGAAGCCGCCGATTTGGCGCGGGGCGCAACGGTCTATGTGAGTCTCGAACCCTGTTCCCACTACGGGCGCACGCCGCCTTGCGCGGAAGCCCTGATTGCCGCGGGCGCGCGCCGCGTCGTCGTCGCCATGACGGACCCCAATCCGCTGGTGGCCGGTCGGGGCATTGCCCGGTTGCGGGCAGCGGGAATTGCGGTTTCGGTCGGATTATTGCGCGAGGAAGCCTTGGCGCTCAATGTCGGTTTTGTGGCCCGGATGCGGCGTGGTCGTCCCTGGCTGCGTCTCAAGATTGCCGCGAGCCTGGATGGCCGAACGGCGCTCGCAAATGGCGAGAGCCAGTGGATTACCGGGGCAGAAGCCCGCGCCGACGGGCACCGCTGGCGGGCGCGGGCCTGCGCCATCCTCACGGGCATCGGCACGGCGCGGCGCGATGATCCCCGGCTCACCGTGCGCGGCGTGGCTGTCGAGCGCAAGCCGCCGTTGAAAGTCATCGTCGATCCCCGTCTGGAACTTTCCCCCACGGCGCGTCTTTTCGACGGCGGCCCGGTGCTGGTCGTCTCGGCGCGGGAGGATGCGGAACGCGCCCTCCCGCTTCAGGAAAAGGGTGCGGAGTGGATTGCGCTGCCGGAAGCGGACGGAACGCGGGTCGACCTGGCCGCGCTCCTGCGCGAACTGGGACGGCGCGAGATCAACGAAGTGCACGGCGAAGCGGGCGCGGGGCTGAACGGCGCCTTCCTGGCGAGCGGTCTTGCCGATGAACTGCTGCTCTACCTTGCGCCCTGCCTCCTGGGCAGTGGACAAGGCATGTTCCGCCTGCCGGAACTGGATCACCTGGATGCGCGTCATCCCCTTGCTTTCCGCGAAGTCACGCAGATCGGCGCGGATTTGCGCATCCTGGCAAGTTGCCCTGCGGACGGCGATTTTATGAACGACGATCCTGCTACAGGGTGATTGATGTTTTTACGCAGGAAGGTCACGAAATCATGGAACAGCCAACAATGGGTTTACTTGAGGATTTTTTCCGTTTGCTTGGTTTCTACGAGGGTGTTGAGATTTGCCATTGGGACATGACGGACAAAAATCTGCATGTGACATTGCGCATTTCCGATCCAAAATCCATCGTTCGGCTGCGGCCCGACTGAAAGACACAGGTTTCTGGCGCAATGAAAAGAAGCCAAGAGACACACATCGCATTCCGGCAGGAAGGCAACCGGGCTTATTGGCGCGATTGCGTGGCGGAAAGGGAGTGTGGATTGCCACGGCGCTTCGCTCCTCGCAATGACGAGGTGAAGCGTGGTCGCAATAGCGAAACGCCCGCCCACAGCAACGTGCCCAACCTCCAAACCCTCGTCATTGCGAGGGCCGAAGGCCCGTGGCAATCCACATCCACTATTCGGCGCGAACGCGCCCAACTCCATCCCCTCGCCCCCTTGGGGGGAGAGGGTGGCCCAAAGGGCCGGGTGAGGGAGCCGTTCCTTGCGGAGCGCAGCGACGCTAACTTTTTCCACCCTTCCAGCAGAAGCAACGCCCAAGGAAAAATATGCGGCGCTTCGCGCCGGAATGTGTGCTCCCTCTCTCGCCCCTGCCGGGGCACTCTCCCCCGCCGAGCGGGGGAGAGAGAAGCAGGCGGCGGCGCGGGCGGGAAGAGCATCACACAGATAACCGTCGATGGATTGCCACGGGCCTTCGGCCCTCGCAATGACGAGAGTTTTGCAGTTTGCGGAAGAAATCGCCGCCCGCTTTCCTCAACCCTCCGCCGCTGTGCAGATCCCCATGCCGCCCGGAGGTTTGTAAAGCTTTTTCGGCGCGAAGCGCCGCATCGCCGTCCGCCAGGACAAGCTTGATGTATCATTCACGGTTTTTGGCTGTGGCTGGTTCCTGTATTTTCTGGTATGGATGAACAGACGCCCGATCTCTTTGATGATTCTGCCCCTGCCGCGCCCGCGCCGCCGGGGGATGCTCTTCTCCCTCCCGGGGGCGGCGGGGAAGGAAGTGAGAGCGTCTTCCTGCACGAATCCGCCGCGCGGGATTATCTGGAATACGCGGTGGCCGTCGTCAAGGGGCGGGCGCTGCCGGATGTGCGCGATGGCCTGAAGCCCGTCCAGCGCCGGGTGCTCTACGCCATGCGCGAACTGGGGCTGGCCGCCACGGTAAAACCCGTGAAATCCGCCCGCGTGGTGGGCGATGTGATCGGCAAGTATCATCCGCACGGCGACGTTTCCGCCTACGACGCGATGGTGCGCGTGGCGCAGCCTTTCACACTCCGCTATCCGCTCGTGGATGGGCATGGCAACTTCGGTTCGCGGGATGGAGACAACGCCGCCGCCATGCGCTATACCGAGGCCCGACTGATGCCCATCGCCGAACTCCTGCTCGGCGAGATCGACAAGGGCACCGTTGATTTCCAGCCCAACTATGATGGATCCTTCGAGGAACCCGCCTTTCTTCCGGCGCGGCTTCCCTTCGCGCTCCTGAACGGCGCTTCCGGAATTGCCGTGGGCATGGCGACCGAAATTCCCTCCCACAATCTTGCGGAAGTCGCCCAGGCCGCCATTCACATGATCGAGCATCCGGAGGCGGAAACGGCGGATTTGCTCCGCTTCCTCCCTGGCCCGGATTATCCCGGCGGCGGGCAGATCATCTCTTCTGCCGCCGACATCGCCGCCGCCTACGCCAGCGGGCGCGGCAGCCTGCGGGCGCGGGGCCGCTACAGGATCGAGGAACTGGCGCGTGGCGCGTGGCAGGTGGTGTTCCACGAACTGCCGCCCGGCGTTTCCACGGCGCGGGTGCTCTCGGAAATCGGCGCGCTCCTGAATCCGCAGCCCCGACCGGGAAAGAAGGCTGTCGAGCCTGCCGCCGCCCGCCTGAAGGCGCTCTTCGCCGCGCAACTGGAGCGGGCGCGGGATGAATCCGGCAAGGATGACGATGTGCGCCTCGTCTTCGAGCCAGCAAGCGCGCGGCAGAACAGGGAGGAATTCGTCGCGCTCCTCCTTGCCCATACGAGCCTGGAGAGCAGCGCGCCGATCAATCTTGTCGCCGTGGGGCTGGACGGGCGTCCCTGCCAGAAGAACCTTGCCCAGATCATCGGCGAATGGTGCCGCTTTCGGCTGGCCACCGTCCGTCGCCGCACCCGCTTCTCGCTGGATCGCGTCGAGGCGCGCATGCACATTCTGGAAGGTCGGCGCATCGTCTTCCTCAATCTGGACGAAGTGATCCACATCATCCGCAACGCGGACGAACCCAAGCCTGCCCTGATCGCCCGTTTTGCCCTTTCCGAGACCCAGGCTGAGGATATCCTGGAAATCCGCCTGCGCCAGCTTGCCCGTCTGGAAGGCATTCGCATCGAACAGGAGCTTGGGAAACTGGGCGAGGAGAAAGCTGCCCTGGAGCGCCTTCTGGGCAGTGACGCCCTGTTGCGCCAGGCCGCCATCCGCGAAATTCGGGAGGATGCAAAAAAATACGGCGACCCGCGCCGCACCCTCATCGAGGCCGCCGCCAGCGCCTCCCGCGCCGAAGTGGCCGCCCTGGCCGATGATCCCGTGACGGTCATCGTCTCCGAAAAGGGTTGGGCCAGGGTGCGGCAGGGGCACGGCCTTGATCTTTCCGGCCTCGCCTTCAAGGATGGCGACCATCTGGGTTCCCTGCACGAATGCCGCAGTGTCGATTCCCTCGCCCTCCTTGCCAGCGATGGTCGCGCCTACACCGTTGCCGTTGCCCAGTTGCCCGATGGCCGGGGTATGGGCGCGCCGCTTTCTTCCTTCGTGGAGATGGGCGGCGCGCGTCTGGCGCATGTGCTCGTGGGCAAGCCTGAAACCGAGGTCCTCATCGCCAAGAGTTCCGGCTACGGCTTTCTTTGCCGCCTCGCCGACCTGCTCACCCGCCAGAAAGCCGGAAAGTCCTTCCTCACGATGGAAGAAAACGCCCACATCCTGCCGCCGCAGCCTGTTTTTGCCGCAGCCCGCTATCTGGCCGCCCGCAGCAGCGATGGCCGCCTGCTCATCTTCCCTCTGGAGCAGATGAAACGCCTCTCCGGCGGCAAGGGCATCCAGATCATCGGCTTGAAGGATGCGGAAACCTTGGCGCAAACCCTGCTCTGCCCCGAAGCGGTTGTCCGCATTCGCGGCATTTTCCGCAACAAGCCACGGGAGATGGATTCCGAAGCGCAGCACATCGGCCAGCGCGCCCGCCGCGGCGCCGCCATCGGCCTCATCCGCGAGGCCGTGCTGTTCCAGAAACCAGAGGAGACATCTCCTTGACCTGTTAAGGAAACACTGAACAAACGGTCAAATTGAGGCGAGAGAAACAAAGATTGAGACAAAGAGTATGAACAAAACATAACCGAGAGGTTTTTGCTGGAAAACTGGCCCCGGAAGGCCGG
>JAISLJ010000101.1 GCA_031290955.1 Zoogloeaceae bacterium
CGCTGGCGTAAACTCAAACGCTTTGTCTTGCCACGGTGGAGAATCTCGATGCCCGGATTCTCCCCATCCACACCGCGAGAGCCAAAATCCACCACTGCCTGTCTGGGCTTGACGCCAACCTCTTCAAGCAGGACGCTCACCTGCTCCAGTTGCTCGCGTAGAATGTGTCCATCATATGGGTTGCCCGGATATGCCCTTGCGCCCACGATCAACCCTTGCTTGTGTGTCACCGCAATGCCCACCTTGACGCCAAACCTGCTAGAATCGCCCCATCTTGAATGACGCAAAGCGCGTTGGAGGCCGGACATGGCAAATACGATCAACGGGATTGGAACCACGTTCTATGGGCAGGCCAAATTCAGGCGTGATGGTTCATTTGTGACCACCAAATGGTTTGTACTGGCCTTCTTTCCCTTGTTCCCGATGAAAAGCTACCGGCTTCGCCGTATCGAGGATGACGAAAATAGCAGTATCCCTTTTTTGTCCAAGCCGCCTTTCTATGAATTACTGGAAGAACTTCCCGCAGATGGAGCGCAGGTTCTCAGAGTATGGGCATACGCATTCATTGTCATTCCCGTCATCTTGTTTCTGGTGGCAGGTGAGGGGATTCCCATTTTCCTCAAAGTTGTATTTGCAGCGATACTCTGCGCGCTTCCCCACCTGTTGCGGTGGTTTGCAAAATCCAGTTCAGGCGGCTGAACTCCGGTTTCAGTCTGTGCGGAGAGATTCCAATCGTTGCCCGCAGGACGACGACGATTCGCGCATGGGGAGGAAGTCGATGCCCGGCCAGCGTTCCTGAGTGAGGTCAAGGTCGAAGCGGGAAGTCATGAGGTAGGCGGAGGTTTCGGCGGCATCCAGGAAAATCCGGGGGCGATTGGCGGCGAGGAAGCGGGCGAGTTCTGCGGCATCGGCACAGGCAACCCAGCGCGCGCCAACATACTGGGCCGGGGCAAGGCGCGTTTCCACGCCGTATTCCGTCTTGAGCCGGTGGGCAACCACCTCGAATTGCAGTTGCCCGATTGCGCCCAGCAGCATGAGACTGCCCGCGCTCGGACGAAAAACTTGGATCGCGCCTTCCTCACCCAGTTCTTTCAGGCCCTTCTGGAGTTGCTTCGATTTCATTGGATCGGCCAGTTCCACGGTACAAAAAAGTTCCGGAGCGAAGAAGGGCAGCCCGGTAAATTGCAGGTCTTCGCCCTCGCTCAAGGTGTCGCCCAGTTGCAGGCCACCGTGGGTGGCGATGCCGATGATGTCGCCCGCGTAGGCTTCCTCCACGCGGTCGCGGCGCTGGGAGAGGAAGGTGACAACATTGCCGGGACGCAAATCCTTGCCCGTGCGGCGCACCTTGAGGCGCATTCCCGGCGCGAAACGGCCCGAGCAGACGCGCAGAAAAGCAACCCGGTCGCGGTGCGCCGGGTCCATATTGGCCTGGATCTTGAAGACGACACCGGAGAACTTCGCCTCGTCGGGCCGGACTTCCCGGCGCGTGGCCCGGCGCATGCCCGGCGGCGGCGCGAGATCGACAAGCGCCTCCAGCACCTCGCGCACACCGAAATTGTTGATGGCCGAACCGAAGAACACCGGCGTCTGCCGGGCGGCAAGGAATTCCTGCCGCGCAAAGGCAGGCATGGCGGCGCGCGCCAGTTCGATTTCCTCCCGCGCCTGCGCGTATTCCGCCCCAAAGCGGGCCGCCAGTTTTGCCGCGTCGCGCCCGTCCAGCACTTCCTCCGCTTCGCTGCGCCGTTCCCCGCCGGGCCGAAAGACGCGCACATGTTCCGCCCGCAGGTCGTAGATGCCGCGAAAGCACTTGCCTTGCCCGATGGGCCAGGCGAGTGGCGCGGCGGGCATGCCAAGCGCGGCCTCGATTTCATCGAGAAGGTCAAGCGGCGCGCGCACCTCGCGGTCCAACTTGTTGATGAAGGTGAGGATGGGCGTGGCGCGGGCGCGGCAGACCTCGATCAGTCGGCGCGTCTGGGCCTCCACGCCGTTGGCGGCATCAATGACCATGAGCGCAGCGTCCACGGCGGTCAGCACCCGGTAGGTGTCCTCGGAAAAATCCTGGTGGCCGGGCGTGTCGAGCAGGTTGATGACGCAATCCCTATACTCCATCTGCATGACAGAGGATGCAACGGAAATGCCGCGTTGCTTCTCGATTTCCATCCAGTCCGAAGTGGCGTGGCGCGACGCCTTGCGCGCCTTGACACTGCCCGCAATCTGGATGGCTCCGGCAAAGAGCAGGAGCTTTTCGGTCAGCGTGGTCTTGCCAGCATCCGGGTGGGAGATGATGGCAAACGTGCGGCGACGCGCCGCTTCCTCAGAATAATTCATGGAATTCAGATGGCAGAAGGAGGGCTTGCCCCGACCTTTGCATCCCCTAGTCGCGTGGTGGCACGTAACCGGAGACCGGATCGGCGCCTTCCCCGAAGAAATGGTGCTGGATCTGTTCGGTCAGGTATTTGCGATGGCTAGGATCGGCAAGGTTGAGGCGGTTTTCGTTGATGATCATGGTTTGCAGGCGCACCCACTGTTGCCAGGCTTCCCGAGAGACATTCTCGAAAATCCTCTGCCCCAGAGGGCCGGGCAAGGGCGCGGCGTCAAGCCCTTCGGCCTCGCGGCCCAGCTTGACGCAATGAACGGTTCTTGTCATGGCGTGTTTCCTTCTGTTGCGGTAGTGTTGAGATGGGGGAGCGATTATAACGGGTTTTTCCGGCATGCCCCAGCACTCGAAATCGACCGGAGCAAGTCCAGAATATTGCACACGCTAGGTGTCGCATCCCGGACGATTCGATTCAATTTTCACGCTGGCCGCTGTTTTTTGCGCGTGAAGTGTTACGGGAAGTGATAGATTCTCAAAAATCCAGAAAAGGAGAAGAAGATGGAACTTCGTCTGCATAAGAATGCCCGGACAACGCCTGCGGTGCGCGCGGAGATTGCCGCGAGCACGGAAGGTGTGAGCGCCTTGGCGCGACGCTATGGCGTCGGGCACCGCACTTTTACACAAATTTCCGCGCCATGCAAGCCTAATTCCGCCATGTTCATCTCCTGTGAGAGGTTGGTAAAAATTAATTT
>JAISLJ010000102.1 GCA_031290955.1 Zoogloeaceae bacterium
TTTCGGTCAAAAGCTGCGCCACCGCTTCCAGATCGCCGCGCAGGGAATTCCTGTCGTTCGTGTCGCCATCGTAGTGGCGCGAGCTGACCACCTGCCGCAAGGCGGATTCGCTCTGGATAGCGACGAAATCAGCATGGTTTTCCACATCAAACGTAGCCCGGGCGGTATTCCGGACGCACCAGGCGACAACCGCCGCCACTTCAACCGGATTGCCGGATTTGTCATTGACTTTCAACGTGGCCGTTGTCTGGTTGTAAACGCGCAGGGAAATTTTCTGGCGCTCGCAAAGCGGATTGCACCAGGAAAACCCGGCCCGGCGCAGCGTTCCAGCATAACGCCCAAAAAAGGTGAGCACCACCGCAATATTGGGTTCCAGGATTACGAAGCCACGCAGCGCGACACCCAAAATCACCGCGAGCGGCACAGCAACGCCAATGATAATCGGGAAAAACGCGCGACCAAGACTCCAGGCGAACAGCAAGGCCGGGATCAGCAACAGATAGAAAAAGACGATCAACCAGCCGTCAAGAAAGAAAGCGTCATACTCTCGGGCGCTGGAATGTTCGGAAAGCGTGTTCATGGCAATGTCCTTTCAGGTCCCTTGCGAACGGAAAATGCTGCCAGGATTTGGCAGGGCGTGTCGTATTATGGCAAGCAGGGCATGAAAAGTCAAACACGGAACCGGTGGATTTGAGGTGTGTGATTGCGGAATGATGGGGCCTCGCTTGACCGAAATCCGACTGAGAAGATGTCGGTCAATCTGGAAACCCGAATCTGCCAGGAACTTCCCGAATTCCCGACAATCCTTCGCAACAGTTGGTCGGAGTGACAGGATTTGAACCTGCGACCCCTGCGTCCCGAACGCAGTGCTCTACCGGGCTGAGCTACACTCCGACATACTTTTGGCTGGCGCGGATCAATGCGCTGTCACGGTGACAGTCTGGTGATCGATGGGTGCGATCCCGACCCGTTAATGGGTACGATCCGCCGCGAAAGCCGCTAATTCTAGCAGGGCTTTCTTGTATTGTGAATCCGGTAATGGAGAAATCGCCGTTTTTGCCTGTTCCGCTTCCATCTGGGCCACATGGCGGGTGTGGGCGAGCGCGTCGGTGGCGCGGATGGCGGCGAGGACGGCGGGAAAATCATCGCGGCCCCCCGTCTCGATGGCCCGGCGCACTGCCGCCGCCGCTTCTGGCGCGCCATGCTGCATGACGTGGATCAGCGGCAGCGTGGGCTTGCCTTCGGCGAGATCGTCGCCCAGATGCTTGCCGGTCTCGGTTTCGTCGGCGGAATAGTCGAGCACATCATCCACCAATTGGAAGGCCGTTCCCAGATGCATGCCATAGGCCACCAAACCGCGCTCCTCCTCCGGCGTTGCCCCCGCCACGATGGCGCCCAGTTGCGCGGCGGCCTCGAAAAGCCGCGCGGTCTTGAAGCGGATCACCTTGAGATAGTTGGCCTCATCCACATCCGGATCATGGCAGTTCATCAATTGCAGGACTTCCCCCTCGGCAATGACGTTGGTGGCGTCGGAGAGCACCTGCATGGCCCGCAAATTACCGACCTGCACCATCATCTGAAAAGCGCGGGAATGCAGGAAATCCCCCGCCAGCACGCTCGCCGCGTTGCCGAACACGACATTTGCGGTTTCCCGGCCACGGCGCAGGGCGGATTCGTCCACCACGTCGTCATGCAGCAGTGTGGCGGTATGGATGAATTCGATCACTGCCGCCAGCATGTGCTGGTGTTCCCCCCGGTAGCCCAGCGATCCCGCCGCCAGCAAGAGCAGGGAAGGCCGCATGCGCTTGCCGCCGCCGGCAATGATGTACTGCGCAACCTGGTTGATGAGCACGACATTGGAATGCAGTTGCGTTTGGATGACGGCATCCACCGCTTTCATGTCGTCCCGGATCAAGGCGTAGAATGATTGTTGCAAGGAAAACTCTTGGAGAGGGTCGAAAGCACGGATGATAGAAGCCTGCCCTTGAAAACGTCAAGCGTGAATGGCATGCGTGTCAATCACGAACAGGAATATTCGGTAGCTTGATGCTTCCTTGCGAGCAAGGGACGCCCCCCCCCCGCGCTCGCCGGTATCCGGGTCTTCCGCGAGCGCGTCAAGCGGGGGGGTCAGCGGGCAGTGAGCATGGCGATCGTACCGCTGATCACGGTAAAGACAAAAAGCCCGGCAAGAACTGTGACTCCGGTGCTGTTGGGCGGCGGCGGCGGGCCATAGTCGTTTGTCAGATCATCGCCAGGCTTGAGCAGAAGAAACAACGTAAAAAATCCAGCGATGACCGGGATAAAGATCAGCACGGCCAGCCATCCTGGCATGTCCGCATCATGCAAACGCCGGATGGTCAACACGACATCTGCCACAAGGAACGCGCCTCCAACGGCAACCACCAGCAGCATGCCCAGCGGAGGGAGAAACGCGACAACAAAGCCGACGAAAACAGCAACCGGTATGAGCAGCAAAATGACCGCCATCAACCACCCGGCGTAGCGGACGCGCCCCAGGCGTCCATCGACGCTGAAGATTTCGAGGTCGCAATATTCCGGTTCCTCTTTTCGTTCCGCTTCCAGCGCCTCCATGGCCTGCCGGGTGGGCGGGACGTAGCCGCGTTCTTCCACGCCCTCCTGCGCGCGCGGTGCGACGGACACAAGGGCGGGATCGGGCGCCTTGATGAGGGTCTGGATCAGCGGCTTGCGATACGCCATATCCTTCTCGCGGATCTCGATGCGCTTGTTTTTCGTGTCGATGTTCAGGAAAAGTTCGCTGTAGAGCGCCTCGTTCCCTTCCTCGAAGAAGAGTTTGAACTTGTACTGCCCCGGCACATCCAGATCAACGGGCGCGTCGTTCATCGAATAGACCGTCGTCTTCACGACATTGGCAGTGAAACGCTGGTCGGTCGGAAAACCGTAGAGTTCGCCCAGCACATGGACAAAGCGGTCGCTCTCCTCACCCTTGGCGCGCAGGCGCGCGCCCTCGCGCACAAAACCATCCCGGGTGGGTTGCCCATTCACGATGCCAGCGGGCATTTTGCTCGTGACGGCAAGGCGAAAACCCACTGGCTTGCCCTGGTGAAGGCCACGCACCTCGAAAAAGTGGGAATCCCCTTTTTTGTTCACATTGGTGATGGCGAAGAAAAGATCGACGAAACCATCGCCCTCCTCCTGCATGCGTGCTGTGATTTCCTCCGGCTGCGGCGTGGCGGGCGCGGGCGGAATGGTGGGCTTCGGCGGGCCGGAATTGGCGTTTTCCTTGCGGGCAATCGCGCCAGCATCCAGCAGCGCCTTGATGTAGCGGTTGGCGGCGGCCTCGGAAAGCTCTCGCTTGATGACGACAGTGCGGTCGGCGAACAGACCCTCAATCCGCGCCAGATCGCACTTGAACAGCCGCGCCAGGTTTTCCTTTACTTCCTGCTCCGGCTTGTCGATGACGATCAGGCCATCGAACACGACATTGAAACGAGCTTCCTCCGCCATGATGAAACCATCTCCCGCAAGATTTGATCGTTGCTCATTCTAATGGGAGACATACAGACCGGGCAAGGGACAGGAAGGCTCTCGCCGCATTCGCATCTGGATTTCATGATTCCTGCCCTCTTTTTCCTGCCTTCTTTTCCGGAAAACCATCCCGCAAGATTGCGCGCGGCGTTTCTTCCGGTTGGAAATTCATTGGCAGGCCAAGTGCCGCAGGTGGACGAAGGATTCCCGCCTTTGCGTCGCCTCTGGGTATAATCTCTCGCTTCCTTTTTCCGATCCGGATTGTCCCGATGTCCTTTTGTCCGCAACGTCTTTTCGTGTTCCTGGCATTCCTGATGTTTTCCACCTTTCTCCCGGCGCAGTCGCAGCAGACACCGCCGGTGCTGGCGGCGAAATCATGGGTGTTGCTCGAGTACTCCTCCGGGCAAGTCCTCGCCAGCCAGAACGCCGACCAACGGCTGGAACCCGCCTCCCTCACCAAGCTGATGACGGCTTACATCACCTTTTCTGCCCTGCGTCAAAAGCGGCTTGCCCTGGAGGATGCCGTGCCGGTTTCCGAGAAGGCATGGCGCATGGGCGGCTCGCGGATGTTCATCAAGGTGGGCGACAAGGTGCGCGTGGAAGACTTGATCCAGGGCATGATCGTGCAGTCCGGCAATGACGCGAGTGTCGCCCTGGCCGAGGCCATCGCCGGGGACGAGACGCGCTTCGTGACGATGATGAACCAGGAGGCCGCGCGCCTGGGCCTCTCCTCCACCCGTTTCCGGAACGCGACCGGCATGCCCGATCCCGAGCACCTTGCCACGGCGAGCGACCTTGCCCGGCTTGCATCCGCCCTCATCCGCGATTTCCCCGAAGAATATGCCCGCTATTATTCCCTGCGCGAATTTCGCTACAACAATATCACCCAAGCCAACCGCAATCGCCTCCTGGCGCTGGATGCCTCGGTGGATGGCGTCAAGACCGGCTCCACCGAGGCGGCGGGCTTCTGCCTCATCGCTTCCGCCCAGCGTGGCGGGCGGCGACTTCTCTCCGTCGTCCTGGGCACGGCCTCCGAAGCCGCGCGCACCCAGGAATCACTGAAACTCCTCAACTGGGGCTACCAGGCGTTCGATGCCGTGCGGCTCTATGCCGCGCATGCGCCCATTTCCACCTTCAAGGTCTGGAAGGGAAATGTTTCCGAAGTCCCGGTGGGCCTGGACCATGATCTCATCATTGCCGTCCCCAGGGGGCGCGAGGATACGCTGAAAGCGGAACTCGTTTCCCGGCAGCCCCTGATCGCCCCGGTGCAGGCGGGCGAGCACATCGGCACGCTGAAACTCTCGCTGGACGGCAAGCCCTACGGCGAGTATCCAGTCAAGCCGCTGGAGCCGGTACGGATCGGCGGCTGGTTCCGACGCCTGATCGACACCATCCGCCTCTGGTTTGCGTAAAACGGAAAAGGACGATGACAGAGACCACGCCGGATGCAGATTCCCTCTATCCCTGCGCCTTCCCTGTAAAAATCATGGGGCTGGCGGAAGATTCGCTCCCAGGGATCGTGCTGGAGATCGTCGCCCGGCATGATCCCGGCTTCGCGGCGGCGCGCATGGAACGGCGCATGAGTTCCGGCGGCAAGTACGTGAGCCTGACCTGTACGGTTACGGCAACTTCCCGCGCCATGCTGGATGCGCTCTACCGCGAACTGAGCGCGCATCCGCGCATCCGCTATGTGCTCTAGCCGACCATGACGCTTGCGATCCGCCGCCTTGGCCTGCGCGACTACCTGCCTGTCTGGGAGGCCATGCGCCAATTCACCGCCGAACGGACGGTGGAGACTCCGGACGAACTCTGGCTGGTCGAACACCCGCCGGTCTTCACCCTGGGACAGGCGGGCAGGCCGGAACACATCCTCGCGGACATCGGCATTCCCGTCCTGCACACCGACCGCGGCGGACAAGTGACCTACCACGGCCCCGGACAAGCCATCGTCTATCTCCTCCTTGACCTGCGCCGCCTGCGCCTCAAGGTGCATGCGCTCGTGCGCGGCATTGAATCTGCCGTGATCGGCCTGCTGGCGGCGGAAGGTCTCGTCGCCAATCGTCGTTCCGGCGCGCCGGGCGTCTATCTGGGCGAACACGGCGCGGGAGCCAAGATTGCCTCTTTGGGCCTGCGCATTCGCAACGGTTGCACCTACCACGGCGTGAGTCTCAATGTGCGCATGGATCTTGCCCCCTTCGCCGCCATCAATCCCTGTGGCCAGCCCGGCCTTGCCGTGACCCAGACTTCCGCGCACGGCATCGCCTTCAGTCCGGAAGCGGCGGGCGAAGCCCTGTGCGCCGCCCTTGCCGCCTTCCTGGCGCGGCACGAGGCCGGGGCCGCATCACCTGAAAGGAATCTCCCATCATGAACCAGGAACGAATCGACCACTGGACACAGCTTCTTTCCTCCGAGCGGCTGGGTGCGGGCGCGGCGCCGGGGCGTCCGGAGCGCACCGCCTTCCAGCAGGATTACGACCGCATCGTCTTCACTTCCGCCTTCCGGCGATTGAAGGACAAGACCCAGGTGTTCCCGCTCTCGCGCAGCGACTACGTGCGCACCCGGCTGACGCACAGTCTGGAGGCAAGCTGCGCCGGGCGCTCGCTGGGCGTTGCCGTCGGGCGGGAGATCATCGACCGGCATGGACTTACCGGCGTGGAAGCGGCGGATTTCGGGGCCATCGTCGCGGCGGCCTGTCTGGCGCACGACATCGGCAACCCGCCCTTCGGCCACGCCGGGGAAGATGCCATCCGCGAATGGTTCAAGGCTTCCGGCCTGTTTGAACGCTACGATCTCACTTTGGCGGAACAGGCGGATCTGGCGCGTTTCGAGGGGAACGCCCAAGGCTTTCGCATCCTCACCCGCCTGCAAAGCCCGGCCAATCCCGGCCTGCAACTGACGGGCGCGGTGCTCGCCACCTTCACGAAATATCCGCGCGCCTCGCGCATTTCCGCGCCGCTTTCCGGCAACAGCGGCAAGAAGTTCGGTTTTTTCCAGGAAGATGCCCCAGCCTTCACGTGGGTGGCAAAGACCACGGGATTGCGCGCGCGCCTGCCGGACGAGGCATGGCATCGACATCCGCTCGCCTTTCTCGTGGAAGTGGCGGATGACACCTGCTACCTGATCGTCGATCTGGAGGATGCCTCCCGGCTCGGCTTCGTCAGCGCCCAGGATGCGGAGACGCTGCTTGCCGACCTGGCGAGCAACGACATCAACGAGGGGCGGCTGGCGCGCATGTTCGAGGCCAAGGAACGTATCGAATACCTGCGCGCCAAGGCCATCGGCCGTCTCCTGAAGAGCGCGGCGGCGGTCTTCCTGGAGCATGAGGCGGAGATCCTCTCTGGCGCTTTCGATTCCGACCTGCTGGAGGCTTCCCCCGCCGCCACGCCCTTGCAGGCGGTGAAAAAGCTCGCCTGCGAACAGATCTACGTGGCCCGTCCGGCGCTGGAGATCGAGACGGCGGGTTTTGAGGTGCTGGGCGGCCTCCTGTCGCTTTTCGTTGCCGCCGTCGAAGCGGGCGCGGGCGCAATCCCCATGACCACCCGCGAGCGCATGCTGTTGAAACTCCTGCCCCGCCAATTCCTCGGCCCGGAAGGCAAACCCAGCCCCGACCCCTACCAACGTTTCATGCGCATCACCGACTTCGTGACGGGCATGACGGATTCCTACGCCGTCAACCTCTACCGCAAACTGAAAGGCATCGACCTGCCGGGATAAGGCTGATGTCGCATCCCGCGTCCCGTCCGCAGCGCCCGCGTGTGCCGGGTTCTGCGCCCATCCGGAACGAAAGCCCAAACTGATATAGAATTGCCATTTTTCCGTTGCCCAGAAGCCGCTCATGTCTCCCGAACCCGTTCCTGTCCTGCATCGCGCCGGAGTTGATTTATCCGGCCTGATGAGCGTGCTGGGCAAACACCTGTATTCAACGCCCACGGTCGCCATCCGCGAACTGGTGCAGAACGCCCACGATTCCATCATCCGGCGGCGGCTGGAAGCGTCGGGAGAAGAGGCCGGACGCATCGAAGTCTTCACCGAGCCAACGCGCAAGATTGTCCGCATTGTTGACAATGGCGCGGGGCTGACCGAGGCCGAAATCCACGAGTACCTTGCCACCGTGGGCGTGGGCTATACCCGCAAGCTGCGCCAGCAACAGGACAGCGGCGCGGCGGCAGGCGACGATACCGGCCTGATCGGCATGTTCGGCCTGGGCTTTCTTTCCGCCTTCGTGCTTGCCCGGCGGGTGCGCGTGCGCACGACTTCCTGGCAAACGCCGGGGCTTGGCCACCAATATCTCTCCAGCCACGCCGAGCAATACAGCGTCCAGCCGATTCCGGCGCGCGCCATCGGCACAGAGGTGGAACTCCTCTTGCGCGACGAATTCACGCTGCTCGCCAATGCCGCCCACCTGCGCGACATCCTTGGCCGCTATTGCGCCCTGCTGCGTGAACCCATCCACATCGACGGCAGCCCGCAGCCCATCAATCTGGAAGCGCCGCCCTGGCGCAACCATGCCGCCGTCGCCCAACTCCCGGCGCAGGCGCGGAAGACGCGGCTGGAATTCGCGGCGCGTTTCGAGAAAAGCTTTGCACCCATCGCCGTCATCGATCTCCCGCGCGCGCCGGATGGCGATTGCGACGCCGAGGGGCTGTTGTGGATACAGGATGGCGCCACCTACGGCACCAGCGACAACCGCAACCTGTCGGTTTTCTTGCGCGGCATGCTGCTGGACGACGATGCTCGTGACTTGTTGCCGCCCTGGGCGGGATTCGTCGGCGGCGTCATCGAATCCAGCCGCCTGACGCCCACCGCCAGCCGCGAGGATTTGCAGCGCGACGCCCACTACCAGTCCGTGCAACACGCCTTGCGCGAAGCCCTGGTCGCCGGGCTGGGCGAGATCGCCCGCCAAGAGCCTGAAGCCTGGCGGCGCATCCTGACGCGGCACAACGAGGCGCTGCTGGGCGCTTCCCTGTGCGACGAGCGCCTGTTTTCGCTCTTGATGGACAAGCTCTCCATCCCCGGCACACAGGGCGAGTGCGCCCCCCGGATGCTGGCGCACAAGGGCGCCATCCACGTGATGCTGGAGCGCGACAACGATTTTGAAAGCATGCTGTTCCGCGCCCTGGGCGTGCCGCTCGCCTTTGGCCATCTCTACGCGGTGCTGCCCTTCCTGCGCCGCTATTGCGCGGCCACGGGCCTGCGCTTGGTCGAACTGGGCACGGAACACGGCAACCGGCAATTGTTTGCCCCGGCCACGCTGTCGGAAGCGGAGCAGGAAGATTTGGCGGCGCATCTGGCCGACGACGACGAATGTTTGATTCCGGCACGCTTCGAGCCAGTTGACCTGCCGTTGATCGTCGTGCCCGACCGCGACGCCCTGCTGAAACGTCGCCTGGAGGAGGACGCGCGGGACAAGCGCGTTTCCACCGCCGCCCTCTCCCTGGCCCGCCAGTTTGCCGCCGGGATTGACGCCCGCCACGCCGCCCGGCTTTACCTCAACCTGGACAATCCCGCCATCGTCGCCCTGCGCGAGACGCGCCGACAAGGCGGCGACATCCGGCCTGCCGCGCAATTGCTGAAAGCCTTCAAGATTCTTGGCAATGCCCGCCAGCAGGAAACGGGCGCGGAAATCGGCAACGCCTTGCAGGCGCTCTCCGCCGCCGTCGCCCTGCTCGCGTCCGGGAACAAGGGGCCGGAGACGATCACCGGGGAAAACGGGGAAAAATAAGCGGGCGCGGCCTGCATCCATGAACTTTTTGGGGAGTTGCGCAATGGACACGTGGCAATGGTTTGACCGATTCACCGACACGCTGGAAGAAGCCGGTCAGGGCGTCAGCGCGCGCTTGCTGTTCGAGTTCGTCGACGCGACGGCCAATTCCCGCCTCGAACAGGCCGAGGCCCTGCTGCCGGAAGTGCGCGCGCTCGCCAAAAGCCTGGACAACCCGTGGCTGGAAGTGTTTGTCGGCCATTGGGAAATGCGCCATCGCCTGGGCAACCAGTATGAGGGACAAAGCGCCCTGCATGACATGGTGGCGATTTTTGAACGCGCGCACCGGAGCGACGCCATTGATTGCCCGCAATCGGTTTGCGTCACGCAGGATTTTGCCGAATGCCACAGCAACATCGACGCGCCCGGCTGGGCCGCCGAATGTCGCGCCGTGCTGGAAGAAACCCTGCAACGCATCGACCCGAGCTGGAGCTGTTTTGCCTGCCTTTCCGAAGAATATGCTTTCACCCTGTATGGCGAAGGCCAACACGCGGCAGCCCTGGACTGGATCGACGCGCAGGAAAACGCCTTGCGTCAGGCGGGGAAAGAATCCCCTGACGGGCTGGAACGGTGCCGTTGCTGGAACCTGGCGGCGCTGGGCCGCGCGGCGGAGGCCGAAGCAATCCTGGTCGCCCTGGTCGCGCGCGAGGACGAGGACGATCCCGGGAGGGAGCGACGTTTGCTGCACGCCTACATCCTGGCTCTGCTGGGACGCGACGCCGAAGCCTGGGAGATGCTGCCCGCCTGGGACGACCTTGATCCCGTAAACAAAACCACCTGGATCGATGTCGCCGAAGCGCTCCTGCCCCGCGCCCCGGAGCGCAACACCTGGCAATTGGGCGCCTCCCTGCAAGCGGAACTGGATCATCTCGACCGCCACGGGGCCTATCGTCCGCTGGTCGATTACGCCCTTGTCTGCGCCCGTCTGGCGCTGGCGCGCGGCGCGGGATTCAGCGCCCGGCGCATTCTCGCCCTGGCCCGCAAGAACCAAAAGCGCCTGCGCGTCGATGCCGGGGCCGCCGCGCAACTGGAGGCGCTGGAACGCGCCATCGAAGCATGCCCCTCTCCTGCGCCGCCGGTCGCCGCCGAGGTGCTTGTCGCCCATCTGGAAACACGGGAAGAACGCAACCCGGAGCGCGAGGCCGAATGGCTCCTCGCCGCCCAGTCGCAATTGCCCGACGACATGTCCCTGGCGCAGGCCGCCGCCGCCGCCCTGCGGGCCTGTGGCGCGCGCAGCGAGGCGGAAGACCTGCTCTGGTGCTTTGTCGAAGCGCATCCCCGGATCGGCGAGACGCTGCCCGACGCGGTCTTGACGGAATTGGTCGACGCATGCCTGGAACATCGCCAGGGCGAACGCCTGGAAAGCCTGGCGCGCCTGTACGATGCCATCGAGCCGCCTTTTGCCCTGTGGTGCCGCGCGCGCTGGGCAAACGCGCAGGAAAACTGGGCGGATGTCGTCGATTTCGCCGAACGCGGGCTGGCGTTCTCCCCGGATCGGGAAAGCCTGCTTCGCCTGCTGGCGGGCGCGCTCACCCGCCAGAAACGCTTTGCCGAAGCCGCCGCAGTCTGGTTGCAGCTTGCCAACCGGCAGGAAGGCCCCTGCGACGAACTCTGGGATCACATGAGTTGCGCCGCCGCCGCAGGCGATTGGGCAGCGGCGCGGCAGGGCGCGGCGCGGCAGGGCATCTCCCTTGCGCCCGGCGAAGGGCCGTTTGCGGAAGATTGGGGATGGATCATCCTCCGTTTCGAAGAAAACGGCGAACCCGTCGACTACTACGCCCAGCGCACCGGCCCCGTGACCGCGCGCATCCTGGAAAACGCCTATCCGCGCCATCTCCAGCATGTGCGGGACGAAATCGTCTTCGATGCCGCGCCCCTGTACGAACCGCCCGAAGACGAGGAAGAACGCAAGGCGTTCATCGCCACCTTCCGCGCCCTGCACATCCTGGCTTTTGGCGGATACGGCCCCAGTTGGCAGGTCGAAGGCGCGCATCCGGGCCGGGAGGCGGTCGAGGCGCTGGACGAGGCGCTCGAAGGCGCGGGACATCAGGTCTGGTTCATCAACACACAATACACACTGAAGGACAGCGCCGCGCAAGTCGAAGCCGAAGCCGAGCGGCCCGGCCTGCTGTTCAGCGTCGCCTCGCCGCAAGGCGTCCCGCCCCTGGAACTGCATACCCTCCTGGAAACCCTCACCCGCGATTGGCCCGAGGGCCTGTGCTGGCTTGACCTGGCCCGGCAGTGCGGCGCACAGACCAACAGGCACAGGGCCATCATGGAACGCTTCGACCTGTAGCCCCGTTGCCGCCACAGCGCCATCCGCAGGATCTGCCATCCGCAGGATTCGCTATCCGCAGGATCGTTTTTGCAAGAACCCATCGCAAACGACAGCTTCGCATGGCCCGCTCATGAATGGCGCAGCGGGGCGCGCTTGTTTCTGATATATTTCGTTCAGGCGTCTCTCCACATTTCCGGCAGGACGCAGCACTATGGCGACATTGATACTTTCCTTGGACGGTCTGGTACTGAAGGAATTCCATCTGGACAAGCCGCGCATCACGATCGGACGCAAGGCGCACAATGATATCCAGATCGAAAATCCGGCGATTTCCGGAGAACACGCCGTGATCATCACACTCCTTTCCGATTCCTTCATTGAGGATCTGGACAGCACCAACGGCACGATGCTCAATGGTCGCGTCATCCGGAAGCAGGCGTTGAAGCACAATGACGTGATCGAGATGGCCAAGTACCGGCTGAAATACCTCAACGATCCCAAGGACGCCGAATCGGGAGACGACGAGATGCTCTCATTCGAGCCTTCCGGCCAGACCTATACGCTCAAGACCATGGCGACGCCGAACCTCTCCGCTTCCAGAACGCCCATCGTCTTGCCCCAGCCGGAAGCGCCCGCGCCAGACTTCCCGCCGAATTCCTCCGAATCCCGGCAGAAATCGGAAATCGCCCAGCTTCTGGACACGGTCTCGACCATCCGCCCGCTGGAAATCGTGGACGGACCGCTCCTGCCGGAATCGTCCGCAGGGTTGCCGTCCGCAGGACCGGAGGAGACGCTCCAGCAGACGCAGGATCTCGCCGCGCGCAGCACGATCTTCCGGAACATGGAGGCCTTCCGCGCTTCCCGCGTCATGGGGGAAATGCCCGTGGAGCCGCCCGGCGCGGTCATGCGCATCCTGAACGGCAACATGGCCGGACACGAACTGCCGCTCACCAAGGAAGAAACCACCTTCGGCAAGCCCGGCATCCAGGTGGTCAAGATCATCCAGCGGCCGCAGGGCTATTTCATTTCCCACATCGAGGGCGCGCCGTTGCTCATCAACGGCATTCCGCTCAATCCGCGCAATACGCGCAACCGTCCTTTGAAGGAGCGCGAGGAAGTCATGATCATGGGCGTCAAGATGGCGCTGGTCATCAAGTCCTGAAAACGGGGGCAGCCGGGATGAGCCTGCGGCCGCGCCCTGTGCAGATGCACCCTTTTCCCCATCCCATTTCAAGGAGCATCCCATGTCCCTTGCCCGACAAGTCTTTGCCTACAGCCAGTGGCGCGGTCAAATCTGCGAGGCGCTTGAAGCCTTCGGCGGCTGGCTGCGCACCCAGGAACTCGATGACGCGCTCTCCGGCGCGCGCCTGACCGGTCTCCTTGAACGGCTGAAGGAAGACCGGCTCTACGTGGCCTTCGTCGCCGAATTCTCGCGCGGCAAATCGGAACTCATCAACAGCATCCTGTTCGCGGGCTACGGCGAGCGCATCCTGCCCTCCGCTGCGGGACGCACCACGATGTGCCCGACCGAACTGCTCCACGATCCCCGCAAACCGCCCGGCCTGGAACTCCTGCCCATCCAGACCCGGCGCGAGCCGGTCAGCCTCACGGAATACCGGCGGCGGCCCGGCGAATGGTTCCGGCTGCCGCTCGCCATCGAATCCGCGCACGAGGTGAAGAAAGCCCTGCGCCGGGTCAGCGAAGTCCTGCGCGTGTCGGCCAAGGAAGCCGAGGCGCTCGGCTTTCCGGTGGGCGAGCGGGATTCCGCCCTCCTGCCGGACGAAACCGGCCAGGTGGAGATTCCCCGCTGGCGGCACGCCATCGTCAATTTCCCGCATCCGCTCCTGAAAGAGGGGCTCGCCATCCTGGATACGCCCGGCCTGAACGCCATCGGCGTGGAACCGGGCCTCACGCTCTCCCTCCTGCCCAAGGCGCACGTGACCCTCCTCGTCCTCGCGGCGGATACGGGCGTGACCCGCTCCGACCTTTCCATCTGGCGGCAGTGCATCGCGTCTGCGCACCGGCACGAGCGGCTGGTGGCCCTGAACAAGATCGACAGCCTGTGGGACGACCTGCGCAGCGCGAAGGAAATCGAGGCGGAAATCGCAAAGCAGGCGCGGGTTTCGGCCCGCATCCTCGATGTGCGGGAAGACCGGGTCTTCCCCGTTTCCGCACAGAAAGGACTGGCGGCCAAGATCGCCCGCAACCGCGAATTGCTCGTCAAAAGCCGTCTCCCCGCCCTGGAGCAGGCGATTTCCCATCGCCTCGTGCCGGTGCGCCAGGAAATCGTGCGCGACGGCTGCCAACAGGAATTCACCGATCTCGTCGGCACATTGCGCGACACGCTGGAATCCCGCCATGCCAGCCTGGGCGAGCAGTTGTGTGAACTCGATGGACTGCACGGCAAGAACCGCAACATGATGCAGTTTTTGATGCAAAAGGCGCGTCAGGAAAAGGAGGATTTTGAAGTCAGTCTGCAATGCTACTGGAATGCGCGCAACAACTTCACCCGGCTGCAAACCCGCCTTGCCAACCACTTGGGCGCGCGGGGGCTGGAAGACCTTTCCGCCGAGATTCGGGAACGCATGGAAAACGCGAAATTCTCGGCGCAGCTCTCGGAGGCAATGCGTGCCTTCTTCGCCCAAACCCGCGACAAGCTGAGCCAGGCCGACGCAGAAATCCAGGAAATCCAGAGCCAGGCGGAAATCCTCTACAATCGCTTCATCATGGAATACGGCGTTCGCCTCCCCCGCCCCCGTCCTTTCTCCTTCCTCTCCTGCGAGAGGGCGCTTGCGGAACTGGAGGCATGGTGCGAAACGCACATCGACAACCTCGCCAATTTCTTTACCCGGGAAGCGCGCTTCATCCGTCAGCGTTTCTTCATGGAAATTGTCCGGCAGACGTCCGACATTTTCCGGCACGCGCGCGACACATCGGAAAAATGGCGGAAGACCATCATGGCGCCGGTGGAAACCCATGTGCGCGAACACCGCAAGCACCTGAAGCACCGGCTGGAGAACATCCGGCGCATCCTGAAGGCCGGTTCTTCCCTGAGCGAGCATGCCGCAGAACTGAAGGAACGCAGGGAGGCCATCACGCAGCAGCTGAAGACGCTGGAAACCTTCCAGCACAAGATGGAACGCCGCCTTGAAAAACTGCCGGGACAAGAAGCGGGGCCAGAATCCAAAAGCGCGGTTGTGGTAGCATAGCCGAGGATTTCATCTTCGGTGCGCGATCCATGTTGTGTCCATCCTGCCATGCCGCCTTGCCGGAAGGAGCGCGATTCTGCACTTCCTGCGGTCATCCGGTCGCGGCATCGGCATCCGTCCCCGCATCCACATGCCCACGCTGCCAGGCCGAACTGCCACAAGGCGCAAATTTCTGCTCCCACTGCGGAACCGCTGCTGCTGCGCAGGGCAATGTGTCCGCTCCACTGGAAGCGCCCGCGCAGATTGAACCCGCCGCTCCGACCAAGCCTCCCGCGCAACCGGAAGCATCCGCACAGGGCGATGTGTCCGCGCCATTGGAAGCGCCTGTGCCGGAGCGCGAGGCGGATGTTCCTCCCGCGTCCCGGCAGCGCAATTTCCTTCCCGTCATTGTTGCCGGGTTCCTGCTCCTTGCCGTGCTGGCCACGGCAGCGGGCATCTGGGCCTATTTCTCCCATCGGGAAAGCGAAGCGCCGCCTCCAGATGTGCCCGTCTCTGTCCCGCCCGCCCCGGAAGGGACCAGGACGCCAGCGCCGGAAACTCTTCCGGAACCGCTCCCGGAAATTCCCCTGGAAGCCGCGCCAGCGCCGGAAGCCTTGCCTGAACCCGCTCCGCCCCCGGAAACAAAGGAAGCCGTGCCCCCGCAAAAGGCCGCGCCGCCCGTCCGCAAGCGTCCTTCCCGCCGCGCCAGGAAGGATGAGGACAACAAGGATTCCCTGGGCGAGGAGAATGACGAGTTCGGCATTACCGCGCCCCCGGCAGACCACCCGCAGGAGCGTCGCCGCGCCGAACGCGAAGCGCCGCGCTCCCCAAGCTGCGCCGGGCTGCGCGGCTTCCCGGCGCTGATCTGCAATACCGAGGGACCAGCGCATTTCTGGCGCTGCGCGCCCGACGGCGTCAATTGGGACAACGAGATTCCGGGATGCCAGAGAAGCAGCGGCGGCAACCGGAATTTCCCCTATTAGTCCCGCGACCGAACACATGCGACTCGCGTGGATTTCCCGGCTCTCCGCGCCGCGCTGGGCCTTCTCCCCGACCATGCAGGCCATTCGCAATGGCTTCCTCCTGTGCCTGCCGCTGGTTGCCGCCGGGTCGTTCGCCATCCTCCTCAACAGCCTGCCGCTTGCCGCCTACCAGGAGGCGATGCACAGCCTGTTCGGGCCGGGATGGAAATCCTTCGGGGCCTTGGTCTGGCAGGGAACCTTCGGCATCATCGCCTTCCCGATGCTGATCGGCATCAGCCATCACCTGGCCGTGTCGCGCAACCAGCGAAACCCGAAGGAACTGGTCAGTCCGCTGCTCTCCATCCTGGTGGCCTTCGCCTCGCTGGCCGTGATCCTGCCTTCTGGCGAGGGCCTCACGATATGGCTGGGTACGCAAGGTCTCTTCATCAGCATCATCGTCGCCCTCTGTTCCACCCGGCTCTTCCTGCGCCTGACGAGAATTCGGCGGCTGTGCCTCCGGGTCTATTCGGAAGGCATGGATGGCGCCGCGCCGCAGATTTTCACCTATCTCTTGCCCGGCATGCTCACCATCCTGCTGTTCGCGGCGATCCACCTCGCGTTCCATGTCGTTTCGGGATATTCGATTCACCAGCTTCTCCATGAACTCATCCTGTTTCCGTTCCGCAAGGGCTTGCTGTGGCGGGATGGGGATTCCTTCCAGTTCGCCCTTGTCTTCGCCTATGCGCTGCTGACCCAGTGCGTCTGGTTTTTCGGCATCCACGGCACGAATGTGTTCGCGCCGGTGACTTCCAACGTGTTCGTGCCCGCCACCCGGATCGACGCGGAAGCCGGATGGATGTTCTCCAAGGATTTCCTCGATGTCTTCGTATTCATGGGCGGCTCCGGCTCTTCCATCTGCCTTCTGGTCGCCCTGCTCCTGGCAAGCCGCAGCGAGAGCAGCCGCAGGCTTGCCCGCATCTCCATCCTGCCCGGCATCTTCAACATCAACGAAATCCTGCTCTTTGGCCTGCCGGTCATCCTGAACCCGCTTTTCCTCATCCCTTTCATCCTGACGCCGCTCGTGCTGCTGCTCACGAGTTCGCTGGCGCTCGAACTGGGGCTTGTCCCGCCGCCCACGGTAACGCTCGACTGGACGACGCCGCCCATCCTGGGCGGCTACCTCGCCACGCATTCCATCGCCGGGAGTCTCTTGCAAGTGTTCAACATCGTCCTGGGAACGCTGCTCTACATCCCGTTCGTGCAGATTTCCGAACGAGTGAAACAGGAGCGCCAGAAACAGACGATGAGCGCCCTGATGGAGGTTGCCTGCGCCAATGTGGTGGGGCCTTCCGGGAAGAAATGCCTGGATCGGGATGACGAGATCGGTGTGCTGGCGCGTGTGCTGGCCGGGGATCTGGAGCAGGCGCTCAAGCGAAACGAAGGCTTGTATCTCGAATACCAGCCGCTTGTGGACCACGCGACCGGCGAGGTGATCGGCGCCGAGGCGCTGGTGCGCTGGCGGCATCCCCTCTACGGCCAGATTCCAGCCCCGATCATGGTGGCCATCTCCGAAGACGGCGACTTCATGAAACCGCTGGGCCTCTGGGTGCTGGACGAGGCCTGCGCCGAACGGGCGCGGGAACGGGAAGGCGGCCTGCCGGAGCATTTCAAGATTTCGGTCAATGTTTCCATCCGGCAACTGGACGACGCCAGCCTGCCGGAGAAGATCGAGCATTGCCTGGCGCGTTACCGGCTCGCGCCCCACATGATCGGCATCGAAGTCACGGAATCCATCGCGCTCGATCCCAAGGCGCCGCACAACCTCATCCTGGAGCAGATCAGCCAGAAGGGCTTTTCCATCTCCATCGACGATTTCGGCATGGGGCACAGTTCCCTCGTGTACCTCAAGTATTTCCCGGTCAATACCCTGAAGATCGACAAGGCGCTGAGCAAGGATGTCGCCACGAGCGATATCTGCATGGAGATCATCGCCACCATCGTCGGGCTTTGCCAGGCGCTTTCGGTGAAAATCGTGGTCGAATTCGTCGAGAACCAGCAGCAGATCGACGTCTTGCGCAAACTGGGCTGTCACGTGTTCCAGGGTTATTTCTACAGCCCGCCGCTCGCGGGGGAAAAGATGCTGGCCTACGCGCTTGCCATGAACCGCAAGGCAGAAGCAAAATGACGCGCCCGCGCCGCGCCGGAAGGCGCAGGCTCGCCCGTCTTGGCGCATTTCTCGCCTGCCTCGCCGCCATGCCAACGGCGCAGGGCGGGGAGGAACAGGATACAGCGCGGACGTTTTGGGATGCGGCTGAACTCTCCGGCAACCTCATGTTCTTCCAGCGCCACCGTGCGCGTTATCGGCTTCAAGAGGGCCGCTTCGGCAACAACCTGCACCACGCCACCCTGCAAGGGAGCATCGATTTCCGTTCCCCGTTTCTCCGTCTCCCAAGCTTTCCGGAAGCGGAAATCGGGTGGGATCTGGGCCTTTTCGCCACCCGCGATCTTTATCAGGACGCCAGCCCCGACCATGAAATCAGCTTCTTCCCTTGGTCGAACCCTTGGTCGGCGGATTGGTCGAAAACGCGGGCGCAAAGCGGCGCATCCCTGTACCGGGCGCATCTCAAGCTGCAACGCGCGGGCGAGGCGAGCAAGCTTTGGGGCAAGCTCGGCTACTTCCAGCCTTCCGGCCCCGGCATTCTTGGCGTGAACTGGGCCTTGACGCCGGGCGCCTACCTGGGCGCGGAAGGCGGCGGCGACTGGGGCAATCTTTCGTTTGCCACCGCCTACGTGACGCGCTACAAGGCCCCCTGGTATCGGGAAACCTATGGCTTTCGGGCCGGCGAGGCGACGGAGAAGATTGACCACCTCTGGTCCCTGGGCGCGCGTTACCGCGTGACGCCGAAATTCTCCGTGGAAGCCGCCTACGGCGAAGCGCCCGGCTTCCTGAGGAACGCCCACCTGAAGTTCAAATACCAGCGGGAAGAGACGCCGGGCAAGGCCCTCGCCCTGAGCTACCAGTTCTATGCCGTCGGCGACCGTGTCTCCACGCCACCCGACGCTGCCAATGCTGCCAACGATCTCTATGCGGACCACTGGGCCTTCCAGCAATATCTGGCGCTGCGCCGCACCGCCGCGCCCTACACCTTGCGGACGGAATTCCTCCTTACCCGTGCCCCCAGCAGGAAGCCACAGCACCTGGGCTACTTCGTCTATCGCCTGAGCAGCGCCTACGGCGGCGCGAACGGCGCCTACGAACCCTGGTGGGACAATCGCTCCGACTGGAACCACAACCGCGAGCGGGCCATCTTCGTGAGCGTCTCGCGTACGCTCGACGACTGGCTTCCCGCGCCCGGTTTCACCATCGGCGCATCCGCCGCGCATGGCTGGGGCGGCCGGGTATATGGCGTCCGCGAACGCCTGAAGGAGCGCGCCTGGTCGCTGGATTTCAGCTACCGCGTCCCCAGCGGTCCCCTCAAGGGCGCGCGCCTCGCCCTGCACTACACCCACTATGACAACAAGACCCATGAACCAAGCTGGACGGGCTTCAAGAATCTTTTCCAGGACGAGCGCGACCTGAAATTCTCCATCATCCTCCCCTGGTGTCTTGCGGACGGCAAATTGTCCTGTGAAGGGCAATGAGTCCTTGCGGACAACGTGTTGCGGGATGCGCGCGCAAGGGCAGGAAAAGGAGAATCTCGCTGCCCGCAAGCCCCGCAGGAGCGAGACGATTCCTCAGCGGTCAGTAATTCAGGAAACATCGGAATCAAATCGTCATTGCGAGGAGCAAAGCGACGCGGCAATCCATCGGCGTTCATTTTTGGTTTTTAACCCAAAGGAAATTCCCATGAAAGAACACTTTCGCCAGAGCATGGCGTGGCTGCACACCTGGACGGGCTTACTTGCCGGATGGGTAATGTTTTTTGTTTTCGTTACCGGCACGGCGGCGTTTTTCAACGATGAGATTACGCGCTGGATGAAACCAGAATTACCTTTGCGGGTGGAACAGCAATATCCGCCGACGGCGGAAATGGCGGAGAAGGCAATCCGCTTTCTCGAAAAGCAGCGCGAACCTGCCGACACGTGGGTCATCCGCTTCCCCACGGACGGACGCCATATCGGCAATCTGGGACATCATAGCGATGGCTTGCGCGGCTATCAATCCTTTCTGGAAGTCAAGCGATGGCGTGCGGGAGACGCAAGGCTTGACCCGGTGAGCGGTGAAATCATCCCGCGCCCGGAAACCCGTGACACCAAAGGCGGGGAGTTTTTCTTTGACGCGCATTACGTTCTGCATTACATGGATCGGAACACTGGTCTCTACATCGTCGGCACGTTCGCCATGATGATGTTTGTCGCGCTGATTACCGGATTGATTGTGCACAAGCGCGTTTTCAAGGATTTTTTCACTTTCCGGCCCAATAAAGGAATGCGCTCCTGGCTGGACGCGCATCACGCTTTCGGCATCATGACGCTGCCGTTTCTG